>JBEVOM010000048.1:0-11472 GCA_040507575.1 Ilumatobacteraceae bacterium | reverse complement strand
TCCTCGCGGACCCGGGCCTCGTGCACGTGCTGTGCGCCGGCGTCGCCGTCAGGCGACGACGGTCCGTCAGGTGCTCAGAAGTCCATGTCTCCGCCGCCCGGCATGCCGCCACCGGCGCCGGCCGGCTCGGGCTTGTCGGCGATGACGGCCTCGGTGGTCAGGAACAGCGCGGCGATCGACGCGGCGTTCTGGAGCGCCGACCGGGTGACCTTGGCGGCGTCGATGACGCCGATCTTGATCAGGTCCTCGTAGACACCGGTGGCGGCGTTGAGGCCCTCGGGACCGGACAGGTCGCGGACCCGCTGGACGACGACGCCGCCCTCGAGACCGGCGTTCTCGGCGATCTGCTTGAGCGGGGCCTCGAGCGACTTGGCGACGATGCGGGCACCGGTCGCCTCGTCACCGGTCAGGGCGTCGGCCGCCTTGAGCACAGCGGCCTGGGCACGGAGCAGCGACACGCCGCCGCCGGGCACGACGCCCTCCTCGATGGCGGCCTTCGTCGTCGAGACGGCGTCCTCGATGCGGTGCTTCTTCTCCTTCAGCTCCACCTCGGTGGCGGCGCCGACCTTGAGGACAGCCACGCCACCCGACAGCTTGGCCAGGCGCTCCTGGAGCTTCTCGCGGTCGTAGTCGGAGTCGGTGTTCTCGATCTCAGCCTTGATCTGGTTGATCCGGCCCTTGATGTCGTCCTCGCTCCCGGCGCCTTCGACGATCGTCGTCTCGTCCTTGGTGACGATGACGCGCTTGGCCGACCCCAGCAGGTCGAGCGTGACGTTCTCCAGCTTCAGGCCGACCTCCTCGGAGATGACCTGACCGCCGGTGAGGATCGCCATGTCCTGCAGCATCGCCTTGCGGCGCTCGCCGAACCCGGGAGCCTTGACGGCGACCGACTTGAACGTGCCGCGGATCTTGTTCACGACGAGCGTGGCCAGGGCCTCGCCCTCGATGTCCTCGGCGACGATGACCAGCGGGCGACCGCCCTGCATGACCTTCTCGAGCACCGGGACGAGGTCACGGACCGAGGAGATCTTGGACGACACGAACAGCACGTAGGCGTCGTCGAGGCTGGCCTCCATGCGCTCCGGGTCGGTCACGAAGTAGGGCGAGATGTAGCCCTTGTCGAAGCGCATGCCCTCGACGAGGTCCATCTCCATGCCGAACGTCTGGGACTCCTCGACGGTGATGACGCCGTCCTTGCCGACCTTGTCGATCGCCTCGGAGATCATCTGGCCGATCTCCTCGTCGGCGGCCGAGATGCTGGCGACCTGGGCGATCTGGTCCTTGGAGTCGACCTCCTTGGCCAGGGCCTTGATCGACTCGACGGCGGCGTCGACGGCAGCTTCGATGCCCCGCTTGAGGCTCATGGGGTTGGCGCCCGCGGCGACGTTGCGCAGGCCCTCGCGGACCATCGCCCACGCCAGCACGGTGGCCGTCGTCGTGCCGTCACCGGCGACGTCGTCGGTCTTCTTGGCGACTTCCTTGACGAGCTCGGCGCCGATCTTCTCGTACGGGTCCTCGAGCTCGATCTCCTTGGCGATGGACACGCCGTCGTTGGTGATCGTGGGTGCGCCCCACTTCTTCTCCAGCACGACGTTGCGGCCCTTCGGGCCGAGCGTGACGCGCACCGCGTCAGCAAGCTTGTTCATGCCGGCTTCGAGGCCGCGGCGGGCCTCGGCATCGAACGCGATCATCTTGGCCATGTGGTTGTCCTCCGTTGGACGCTGAGCACTCGGGCGGTCGTTAGCACTCGAACAGAGCGAGTGCTAGCACTCTAGAGCCGTGAGCGCCAGAGGGGCAACCGCGTCGCTGGCCTCGCTGCGCTCGGCGGGTCTCGCCGGCCCCGAGCGGACCGTTTCTGACGCTGTTCCGGGGCCACTAATGGCCCCGGAACTCACAGAGAACCTCGGCCGGGCGGCGCGCGGGCAGGGCGACGGCCGTGGTCAGTGGGCGCCGCCGGCGACGGCGGGGATGATGCTGACGGTCTGGCCGTCGGGCACCTGGGTCTTGAGGCCATCGAGGTAGCGGACGTCGTCGTCGTCGACGAACACGTTGACGAAGCGGCGCAAGTTGCCCTGCTCGTCGAGGAGACGGTCCTGGAACCCGGGATGGGTGGCGTCGAGCGCGGCGATCACGTCGGCCAGCGCCCCGGCGTCCACCTCGACCGTCGACGCGCCGCCGGACAGCGGACGAAGGGTGGTCGGGATGCGCACGGTGACGGCCATGGCACGAAACCCTACCCCTGCCGTCAGGATTCGCAGCGAATAGCGTCGTCGCATGCGGGTCGTGATCGCGCTCGACAAGTTCCGGGGCACGGCGTCGGCGACCGAGGCCGTCGCTGCGGTCGGCCACGCCTGCTGGGAGCTCGGCCACGACGCCGACGAGGTGCCGATGTCCGACGGCGGGGAGGGCCTCATCGATGTCCTCGGCGGAGCCAACCGCACGTCCATCGTCACCGGTCCGCTCGGCGCGGCAGTGAGCGCCGGCTGGCGCCTCGACCACCGCACAGCCGTCATCGAGATGGCCGCCGCCAGCGGGCTGTCCCTCGCCGGGGGTGCCGCGGGCAACGACCCGATGTTGGCGTCGACGGTCGGCACCGGCGAGCTCATCGACCGCGCCTTCGAACAGGGTGCCCGCTCCATCATCGTCGGGCTCGGCGGCTCGGCCACGACCGACGGAGGCCTCGGCGCGCTCGGGGCGCTGCGCAGCCCGTCGCGCATCCGCTCGAGCGACGTCAGGGTCGCCTGCGATGTGACGACCCGGTTCGTCGACGCCGCCGCGGTGTTCGCGCCGCAGAAGGGCGCCAGCGCGGCGCAGGTCGCCATGCTCACGGCGCGCCTCGAGCAGCTCGCCAGCCGGTACGAAGCCGACTACGGCGTCGACGTGACCGAGCTCGCCGGAGCCGGTGCCGCCGGCGGCCTGGCCGGCGGTCTCGCCGCCCTCGGCGCCCAGCTCGTCGGCGGGTTCGACCTCGTCGCCGAGCACGTCGAGCTCGACGAGCGCATCGCGGCCGCCGACGTCGTCATCACCGGGGAGGGCCACCTCGACGCCCAGAGTCTCGAGGGCAAGGTCGTCGGCGGTGTCTGCGCACTGGCTGCCGGCAACGGCCGGCCGGTGCTCGTGATCGTCGGCGGCGCCGATCCCGAGGTGGCCGCCGAACTGGCCGCTCGGCCGGGCATCAGCGTCGTGTCGCTGATCGATCGCTACGGCGAGCAGCGGGCGCGGACCGAGCCGCGCTGGTGCATCGAGCACGCCGCGACCGACGCGTTGGCCGACGCGACGGGCTGATCACCCGGCGAGCGTCACCCCGCCAGCGTCGTCGTCGTCACCCCGCCGGCGACCGCCGGCGGCGCAACCGCGCCCGCGCTCGCTGCTTGGAGGTCGGCGAGCGTCTTGTTGGCGGTGTCGGTGCCGAGCATGACGAGGACGGTCGCCGTGCCGAGGTCGCCGGAGATCGGCGGCGGCACCGGCATCGCCGCGGTCGTCAGCCCACCCATGTCGGCCGCGACCGCGGCGGCGACGGCCTGGGCCGCCGGGTCGGCGGCGTAGTACACCACCGAGACCGTCAATTGCTCGGCGTTGGTGTTGGTGGGCTCGCCGGTCACGTAGCCGGCGCCCTGCAGCGCCTGTGACATCGCGCCGGCCGACCCGCCGATCCCGCTCGCGTTGGCGACCACGACGGTGGCCGCCTGCTTGTTGACCGTCGTCGTCGTGACCGTGCCGGTCGGATCGGTGACGCCCGGCGTGAGCGAGATGTCCGGCGTCGAGCCGCCCTGCGCCGTCGTCGAGTCCGGCGTGATGCTCGACCCGCTGTCGTCGTCATCGGTGATCGCCCGCAGGATCAGGAACCCGGCGACCACGGCGACGACGGCCAGCACGATGCTGAGCGTCGAGCCGACCGGCGACCCCGAGTCACCCACGCGGGGTTGCCGGCGAGCAGTCCCGCGTTCTGGCGGCGCGCCTGGCGGCCCCTCGGGTGCGTCGGTCATGCGGTGCCCTCCCTGTGTCGAACGTGGGCGATCGGCGGATGTGTGGGTCTCCCGACACATGATGACGGACAGCTACCCGAACGGTCGTGGCCCGCGGTCCAGGTCGGCATCGTAGTCGTCGGGCGCCGCGCGCTCGCGCGTCCGGACACCGACCGTGCGCCGGGCAGTAACGTCCCGTGCCCGTGGATGACCTGCCCACGCGGCCGTTCGTGATCGGCGTCGCGGGGGGCTCGTCGTCCGGCAAGACGACGGTGGCCGAGCGCCTCGCCCAGCTCGCCGGCGAGGAGCACCTCGCGCTGATCAAGCTCGACTCGTACTACGTCGAGCTCGACGACCGCACGCTCGACGAGCGCGCGGCGTTCAACTACGACCACCCCGACGCGTTCGACTGGCCCTTGCTCAACGACCACCTCGCGGCCCTCGCCGCCGGCGCGCCGATCGCCGTGCCGGTGTACGACTACGTGCAGTTCAACCGCACGGCCGACGTGCGCATCGTGCGCCCGGCCGGCATCGTCGTCGTCGAGGGCATCCTCGTGCTCTGGGAGCCCGCCCTGCGCGAGCGCTTCGACCTCAAGGTCTTCGTCGACACCGACGCCGACATCCGCCTGATCCGCCGTCTGCGCCGCGACGTCGCCGAGCGCGGCCGGACGGTGCAGAGCGTGATCGATCAGTACCTGGCCACGGTCCGACCGGCTCACGAGCAGTTCATCGAGCCGAGCAAGCGCCACGCCGATGTGATCATCCCCCAGGGTGGGATGAACCGCCCAGCCCTCGACGTCCTCCTCGCCCGAGTCCGCGAACTGGCCTGAGCGGGCGCCGGCTGCCGACCCGGCGGTGGCCCCCGGGGTGCGGCAGGATCGGCGCCATGAGCTTCGCCCATCCCGCGTTCGACAACCGCGTCGCCCGCGACATCGGGGTCGAGATCCCGATCATGCAGGCCCCGATGGGCTGGATCGCCCGCAGCCAGCTGGCGGCGGCCGTCTCGCGCTCCGGTGCGTGCGGCATCATCGAGACGTCCTCCGGCGAGCTCGACGTGGTCAAGGACGAGATCCGCCGGATGCGCGACCTCACCGACCGGCCGTTCGGGGTGAACATCGCCCAGAAGTTCGTCCGCGACCCGTCGATCGCCGAGTTCGTCATCGATCAGGGCGTCCGGTTCGTCACGACGTCCGCCGGTTCGCCGACGGTGTACACGAGCACGTTGAAGGCCGCCGGCCTCACCGTCTACCACGTCGTGCCGACGCTGGCCGCGGCGCTCAAGGCGGTGGACGCCGGTGTCGACGGCCTCGTCGTCGAGGGCGCCGAGGGCGGCGGCTTCAAGAGCCCGACGCCGGTCTCGACGATGGTGCTGCTGCCCCTGGTCCGCTCCCGGGTCGACGTGCCGATCATCGCCGCAGGGGGGTTCATCGACGGCGCGACGATGGCGGCGGCGTTCGCGCTCGGCGCCGAGGGGGTCCAGATGGGGACCCGCATGGTGTCGGCTGTCGAATCGCCCGTCCACGACAACTGGAAGCGGGCGATCGTCGCCGCCGCCGAGACCGACACACTGTTCCTGAACCAACGGCACTCGCCGGCGCTGCGGGCCCTGCGCACGGCCCGCACCGAGGGTCTCGTCGACGCCGCTCACAACGTGTTCGGCGATTTCGGCGACCGCGAGGCGCTGTACTTCGGCGGCGACATGGAGGCCGCGCTCGCACTCGGCGGTCAGGTCGTCGGCCGCATCGACGAGGTCCGGCCCGTCGCCGACATCATCTCGAGCACGGTGGCCGAGTTCGTCGCCACCGTCGAACGGCTCGCCGTCGGCGGGTCGCTGTGACGAGCGACGAGACCGCGCCGCGACGGGTCTGGCGGCGACGCGTCAGTCCGGGCTGACGTCGATCCGCGCGCCGGGCGGCAGGCCGTCGCGGATGCGGTCGACGGCACCGGCGACCTCGCGCAACGAGCCGTCCACGGTGACGTCCAGCGCGACGACCCCCGCGCCCTGCGGTGCCGGAACCTCAGACGACAGCAGCTCCACGCCATCGGCATCAGCCAGCGCGGTCGCCACCCCGAGGGCCAACGACGCCGGGCCGACGAACCTGATCCTGGTGGCGCTCACGGCAAGGAGCGTCGCGCATCACCGACGAGTCGCGCACCATCGATGGTTGACTGCTCGCCGTGACGGACGTCAACGAGTTCAACAACAAGGTCATCGCCGAGTTCCGGGCGAACGGCGGCAAGGTCGGCCCACCGTTCGAGGGTGCGCCGATGATCCTCATCCACCACCGAGGTGCGACATCGGGCAAGGAGTACATCTCTCCGCTCGTGTACACCCGCGACCGTGACGATTACGTGGTCATCGCGTCGAAGGGCGGGTCGCCCGACAACCCGCAGTGGTTCCGCAACCTCGTCGCCAACCCGGACATCACCGTCGACGTCGGCACCGAGACGTTCGCCGTCCGCGCCCGGGTCGCCGAAGGTGCCGAGCGGACCCGCCTGTACGACGCCCAAGCCGAGCTGATGCCCGGATTCGCCGACTACGCCAAGGCGACGACCCGGGAGATCCCGGTCGTCGTGCTCGAGCGGGCGTAGCCCGCCACCCCGCCGGTCGGCGGGGTGCCGGTCGCGGTCCAGTCCGTCACGGGCACGAGTAACGTCCGCGACGTGCCGGCGATCACCGATGACGAGCTGACGGCCCAGGCCCTGGCCGCCGATCCCGACGCGCCGGTCCCCGACGATGCCGTCGTGTTCACAACGGGCGCGATCGATGCCGACCAGCACGAGCTGCTCCCGGCCTGGTACATGCCGGCGCCGATGGCCCGCGGCGGCGGCCGCGCCCGACGCCTCGTGATCGTCGGGCTCATCGGATCGCTCCTGCTCGTCAACGGCGCCGGTCTCTGCGTGACGTACGGGTTCCCCGAGATCGCCTGGTGATCGGACGGTCGCTCCCGACGGTGGGTCCGGTCGCTGCAGGGTGATAGGACAGCGCCATGACCGAGGGTGCGCCGCTGTCCGTCCATCGACCCGCCCGGGAGCCTCGGGGAGGCATCGTCGTCGTCCAGGAGGCGTTCGGCGTCAACGACCACATCGAGGATGTCGCCGGCCGCTTCGCCGCCGAGGGGTGGCTCGCCGTCGCACCACACCTGTTCCACCGGACCGGTGACCCGACGTTCAGCTACGAGGACATGTCGGAGGTCCGGACGCACATGGGGGCGCTCGATGCCGAGGGCGTGCTGGCCGACATCGACACCGCGCTCGCCCACCTCGCCGACGCCGGGATCCCGACCAGCCGCACCGGTGTCGTCGGGTTCTGCATGGGTGGCACGGTCACGCTGCTCACCGCGGTGCACCGGGAGATCGGTGCCGGCGTGACGTTCTACGGCGGGGGCCTGGCCGAGGGCCGATTCGGGTTCCGGCCGCTGATCGAGGAGGCGACGAGCCTGCGCGCACCGTGGCTGGGCCTGTTCGGCGATCTCGACAAGGGCATCCCCGTCGACCAGGTCGAGGAGCTGCGGATCGCGGCCGCGGCGAGCGGTCAGCCGACGGAGATCGTGCGTTACGCCGACGCCGACCACGGCTTCCACTGCGACGCCCGGGCCAGCTACCACGACCCCTCGGCGAAGGACGCGTGGCGCCGCACGCTCGACTGGTTCGACCGTTATCTGACGTGAACGGTTCTGGTCCGGATGTTGGTCGCACGTGCGACCGATATCCGGACCAAGAATCGCTGCGGTCGCCGCCGCTGGTCCGCCGATCGTCAGGGCGCGGTCGGGGTGTGCTGGTCGGAGTGGGGATCGGGGTCGATGCCTCGCCCGAGGTCGCGCTTGTCGGCCCGCAGCGAGGCGATGATCGCCACGGCGAGCACGACGCCGATCACGCTGAGCGACACGTACGTCGGCATGTGGACCTCGAACGGCCGGCCGATCAGCAGCATCTTGACGCCCACGAAGGCGAGGATCACGCCGAGACCGATGTTGAGGTACCGGAACTTGCCCTGCATACCGCCGAGCAGGAAGTACAGCGACCGCAGGCCGAGGATGGCGAACGCGTTCGAGGCGAACACGATGAACGGCTCGCGGCTGACGGCGAGGATCGCCGGCACCGAGTCGACGGCGAACACCACGTCGGTGGCCTCGATGAGGACCAGCACGGCGAACAACGGCGTCGCCACCCGCTTGGCGTTCTCGACTGTGAACAGCTTCTGCCCGTCGAACCGGTCGGTGGTCGGGACGATGCGCCGGACCACCCGCATGGCGATGTTGTTGTTGTAGTCGACCTGCCGCTCGTCGTCGTGCCGGGCGATCTTGACCGCGGTGTAGAGCAGGAAGGCGCCGAAGATGTACAGGATCCACTCGAAGCGCTCGATCAGCTCGACGCCGGCGAAGATGAAGACCGCACGCAGGACGAGCGCGCCGAAGATGCCCCAGAACAGGACGCGGAACTGGTACTGGCGGGGGACGGCGAAGAACGAGAAGATCACCGCCCACACGAAGACGTTGTCGACGGACAGGCTCTTTTCGATCAGGAAGCCGGCGTAGTACTCGCCGCCGGCCTTGCCGCCCTGCCAGATGATCATGATCACGCCGAAGGCGAGGCCGATCGAGATCCAGATCGCCGACTCGATGGCCGCTTCTTTGATGCCGATGACGTGAGCGGTGCGGTGGACGAGCAGCAGATCGACGATCAGCATGACGACGATCGCCCCGACGAGGGCGCCCCACGCCCACAGCGGGACGTCGAAGTTGGCGAAGTCCTCGTCGGCGGCGCTCTCGGCCGCGAGGAGTGTGGTGGGGATGACAGCGATCACGATGGCTCCGGGATGGCGAGGATGAACGAGGGAAGCGGACGATGCGATCGCGCCCGAGCGGGCGCGACGCGGTGCTGGGGGGTTCGACAGCGCGCGGGCGCGTCGGTCAGCAGCGCGGAGGGGCGCGACCGGGCGGCGGGGCGTCCGTCACCGGCGTGTCGACGGCGTCGAGGCGCTCGATCGCGGAGCGGGTGAACGTTCCGGCGACCGGTCGCGCGCCAGCGGCGCGATCGACGGGGCGCACGGATCGCCACGACGACGACGATGCCAGGCGCGACGGCGTCGGTGCGACGACCTGGCTCTCGACCATCGTCTCCGAGGCCAGCGCGTCGGCGGCGGCCGGCGCGGGCGCGACGAGCCCACCGAGCAAGGCCGCGACCGCCGCCAGGAGCACGAGGACCCCCGTCCGGCGACGAGCAGGTTGACGGCGGTCCGTGGGGGAAGGGCTCATCGCGATCCGCTCAAACGCTACCGGTGGGTAGCAGCTCGCGCCGGACGAATGTCGGCGGCGTCACCGGACGCGACTGGGGATCTCCTGGAGCAGGAACCCGTTGCCGTCGGGGTCGCTGAACGATGCGTACGAGCCGTAGTCGGCGCGATCGGGGTGCAGCCCCGGAGTCTGGCCCGTCGCCCCGAAGTGGAACGGCTCGCTCACCTCGATCCCGCGCGACACGAGGTCGGCGAGAGCCGCTGGCAGATCGACGACGACGAGGTGCAGGCCACTGACCGAACCGGGCTCGCCGGGGCTGATGCCCGTGCCGAACGTGATCGAGCACGACGACCCGGGCGGTGTCACCTGGACGACCCTGAAGTCCTCGCTGGCCGAGAAGTCGGTGTCGGTGACGAACCCGGCCTGCTCGTAGAACGCCTTGGCCCGGTCGACGTCGGAGACAGGGACCACCACCACCTCCAGCTTGAACTCCAACCCGTCGCTCATCACGTCCTCCTCGATGCTCGAAAGCCGGGTCGGCCTTGACGGCCGGTCGCACGACCCCTAATATAACCATTGAGTTATGGAACTGCAAGGTGATGTACGAGCCCGTCCGTCCGGTCGACGACACGCCCGCGTGGCCCACAGCGATCGGCTGGACGCGGCGTTCGCCGCGCTGGCCGATCCCACGCGGCGAGCGATCATCGCCCGCCTCACGCTCGGAGAGGCCTCGGTGACCGAGTTGGCCCGGCCGTTCGCGATGAGTCAGCCGGCGATCTCCAAGCACCTCAAGGTGCTCGAACGGGCCGGGCTGGTGTCGCGCCGTCGCGATGCCCAGCGCCGGCCGTGCCGGCTCAACGCGCCCGCGCTGCGCGACGCGACGGAGTGGCTCGACGGGTACCGGCAGTTCTGGGCCGAGAGCTACGAGCGCCTCGACGAGCTGCTCGCCGAGTTGCAGTCACCGGCCGACGCGACGGACCACCACGAGCGCGGCACGGACAGCGGCGCGGAGAACAGGGCAGAGGAGGGGGCGGGCTCATGACGGATGCACCGACGCTCGACGTCGTCCGGCGGGGCGAGGACGAGATCGTCATCGTGCGGGCGCTGGCTGCGCCGAGGACGCTCGTGTACGAGGCCTACACCACGCCGGCGCTGCTCGAGCGATGGCTCGGGCCCCGGACCTGGGAGCTCGCCACGTGTGACCTCGATGTGCGCGTCGGCGGCGCCTTCCGCTACGAGATGCACGGCCCGGACGGCGCCGTGATGACATGGTCGGGCACGTACCGCGAGGTCGACCCGCCGACCCGGCTCGTGACCACCGAGGTCTTCGACGACGACTGGACCGGTGGCGGGACGATCAACACCGTCGACCTCACCGAGCACGTCGTGGGCGGCGTCGTCACGACCACGGTCACGACGACGGTCCGCTACTCCTCGAGCGCCGCCCGCGACGCCGCGTTGTCCACCGGCATGTCCGCCGGGATGGCCGAGGGCTACCGTCGCCTCGACGACCTCCTGGCCGCGATGGGCGGGGCGTCGTGAGTCCCCGGACGAGCGTCGCCGACATCGCCGATCGCTACCGGCGACGGGCCGACCGCTTCGACGCGACGGTCGCTGCCGTGCCGGCCGACCGGTGGGCGTCGCCGTCGCCGTGCGCCGAGTGGACGGCGCGGGACGTCGTCGGCCACGTGCTGGAGATGCACGCGGCCATGCTCCGCCCACTCGGTCGCGGGCTGTCGACCGCCCCCGCCCTGGACGACGACCCCCTCGGCGCGTTCCGCTCGGCGCGCGCCGACA
Organism: Ilumatobacteraceae bacterium; assembly: GCA_040507575.1. Taxonomy (GTDB): domain Bacteria; phylum Actinomycetota; class Acidimicrobiia; order Acidimicrobiales; family Ilumatobacteraceae; genus JALZMG01. Next base: position 473 of record JBEVOM010000048.1, on the reverse strand, counting down.
TCGAGGGCGCGCTCGGCGACCCCGCGGTCGCGTCGTCCGAGTGCGACACGCCGATGGGACGCATGACGCTGGCCGAACACGTGGACGGTGTCGCCAGCGAGGACCTCGTCATCCACGGTTGGGACCTCGCCCGCGCCGCCGGCCTGGACGACACGATGGATCCCGTCGAGCTGGAGCGGATGTGGCCGGCCGTGCAGTCGATCCCCGACGAGATGCGCATCCCGGGGCACTTCGGTCCGGGCATCGTCGTGTTCGGGCCGGCCGTGGACGTGCCCGACGACGCCCCGCTGCAGCACCGTGTCCTCGCCCTCACGGGCCGCGACCCTCGCTGACGGCGGCCGTCATCCCGGACCCGCGGGTGCGCGCCGCCGACCTCCTCGTCACCCTCACCGGGGTCCGCCGCCGCACCCCTGCCCCGGCGAGGTGTCCAATCCTCCCAACTGTTGACCCAGGTGGACGAAAACCGTCCACCT
>JBEVOM010000042.1:0-10006 GCA_040507575.1 Ilumatobacteraceae bacterium | reverse complement strand
GTGCGCGCTGGGTGGCTCAGAGCAGCTTGGCCTTGGCGGTCTCGAACTCGGCGGCGGTGATCACGTTGCGATCGCGCAGGTCGGCGAGCTTGGCCAGTTCGTCGGCGGTGCCGGCGGTGCCGGCGGTCGTGCGCACGTAGTCCTGGAAGGCCTGCTCCTGGGACCTGGCCTGTTCGATGTCGCGCTCCTGCATGTCATGACCATGGGCGATGAGGTACACGAGGACGCCGAGGAACGGCACCACGATGACGAAGATCGACCAGAGCGCCTTGGCCAACCCGCCCATCTTGTGGTTGCGGAAGATGTCCACGAAGACGCGGAAGAGCAGGATGATCCAGGCGATCCACAGGAACAGGATCAACATCGTCCAGAAAAGTCCGAGGATCGGATAGTCGTACGCAAGCATGGTGGCTCCTCATCGTGGGGTCGATCGGTTCGACGCCCGCACCCCGCATCATCGCCGGTGGAGGGTCACGAACGGCGGATCCGCGTCGTTGCCGGTCGGTCGCCCGCTCCGAGCGCCCGTCTCGAGCGTGGGCCGCAGGTGGACGGTGGGCGATCGTCGTGGGCCGCCGACATGTCTTTCGTCACGCGACTGCAATGTTCGCCGAGGGTTGTCCATACTGAGCGATCGTGTCTGCCGTGCTCACCGTCGCCGCCCTCCTGGCCGGCGCGCTCCTCATCACCCGGATCTCGGGGTTCGTGATGCGCCGCGTCGTCCGCCACATCGCCGAGCGCACGGGTGGTGACGGCAACGGTCGGTTCTGGCGGCCCGGAGCGACGCGCACCGGGCTCGAGAGCGCTGACATCAGCGAGCAGCGGCGCCGCCAGCGCATCGACGCGGCGGCCCGGATGCTCAACCACGTCGTGTCGGTCGTCGTCTGGATCGGCATGTCGATCGCCGTCTTCCACCTCTTCGACATCGATGCCGCGTTCTTCCTGTCGAGTGCCGGCTTCCTCGGCGCCGGCGTGGCCATCGGGGGTCAGCACAAGGTGAACGACTACCTGACCGGCCTGTCAGTGTTGTTCGAGGATCGCTACGGCGTGGGTGACGAGCTCGTCGTCGACGTCGGGGCGGGCGAACCGATCCACGCCGTCGTCGACAACATCGGCCTCGTCACGACCCGCTTGCGCGACGAGCGCAGCACGCTGCACGTCCCGAACGCCCAGCTCGCGGTCGTGATGAACCTGAGCCAGGAGGCGGCGACGTCGACCGTGCGGCTGCGCCTGCCGGAGGGTGCGGACGTCGATGTCGACGATCTCGACCGTGCCGCGGCATCGGCGCTGCGCGGGTTGGCGGGAACGCCGAACCTCACCGACGTCGTGTTCGTCGGTGATCTCGCCCCGCAGCGGTCCGACGACGGCACGGTCGACGTCGCCGTGCGGACGTCACGTCCCCTCGACGACAGGTCGCGCTCGGTCCTCGTGGAACGCGCCGAGGCGGCGCTCGGCATGCGCCCGTGACGCTGCCGGCGCGGACGTGTCAGACGGCGTCGCGGGAGCGGGCCCGGGCGGCGCGCTGTCGACGGATGACGCGACGCTCCTCCTCGGACAGCCCGCCCCAGACACCGGAGTCCTGGTTCGTGCTCAACGCGAAGTCGAGGCAGTCGACCCGTACCGCGCACTCACCACAGACCTGCTTGGCGCGGTCGATCTGCGTGAGAGCCGTGCCCGTCGTCCCGACCGGGAAGAACAGCTCGGGATCCGTGTCGCGACAGAGCGCGTGGTCGCGCCAGCTGTAATCGGCTGCACCCAGGGCGAGGCTTGACGCAAGGATCGACACCGGTGTCCTCCTCAGGGCGGTCGGTTCGACCGCGTTGGTGGTCGGGCGCGGGACTCCGCGCCGCCGGGCGTGAAACCTAGGCGACCCCCGTTGCGATGACAAGGGGCACATCGCCCACGTGACCGACGTCATCGCCGGCCGCCGTCCCTGGCGCCGTTCTGGGCGGCGAGCGTGACAACTGTTGTCACGGAGCCCGCCCAGAACGACGAACGCCGGCTCGTGACCGCTTCGGCCCCCGTCCGCAGCGAGTGTGTGAGGTCAGGTCGAGCGAAGCGAGCCACGGCGGCGGAGCCGCCCACTCAGCACGGCGGCGGAGCCGCCCACTCAACAGGGATCGACGAGCTTGACGGCGTCGGGGACGTGCTGGAACTCGAGTCGCGTGACGTCGCCGAGGTAGTCGCCGTCGAGCTGATACGGGAACGGGCGGTCGTGCTCGATGACGAGGTGCTCGAGACCCACCTGCTCGTCGAGCTGGGCCGTCGGCCGGACCCCACCGCCGCGCAGGGCGCCGGCGAGCGACGACAGGATGGTGCGGGCCCTCATCGTGCGGAACGTCACGGCCACCAGGCCCTGGTCGAGCGTGGCCGCAGGTGACAGGTCGAGCGGCCGGTTCCCGAGGTACGTGTACGGGTTCGTGTTGAGGACGATCGTGAAGTAGCCGTCGTCCACGACGCCGCGGTCCGACACGACCCGGAAGTGGGGGTGCTTGCGGTCGTAGCCGCCGGCCCACGTACTCAGCGCGGCCGTGATGAAGAGGGGGTGGCCGAGCCAGCGCTTGAGCGACGCCCGCTTCTCGACGGTCGCGACGACGGCGGCGTCGAACCCGACGCCCGTGTGGAAGCAGAAGAAGCGACCGTTGACCCGCCCGAGGCCGATCGGTCGGAGGGACCCGGCGTCGATGGCGTCGGTGAGGCGGTCGGCGGCGGCGACGGGGTCGTTCGGCAGGCCGATCGTGCGGGCGAACACGTTCGTCGAGCCGCCCGGGAGCACGCCGAGCGCGGTGTCGGTGCCGGCGATGCCGGTGGCGATCTCGTTGACCGTGCCGTCGCCGCCGAACCCGACGACGATGTCCACCCCGCGGCGGGCGGCGTCGTGGGCGAAGCGGCTGGCGTGGCCGCGACGGTTCGTCTCGACGATCTCGACGTCGTGGCCTCGGCTCAGCCGGCGGTGGACGACGACGGTGTTGCGCGCCGTCACCGACGACGCGAACGAGTTCACCACGAGCAGGATCCGCAAGGCGCCGAACGTACCAGCGCGGTCGCGTTCACCAGCCGGACCGCCCCGGGCCAGGGTTGGGGGAACCGCGGACCGGTGGGTAACAATGAGCGGCCATGAACGTCATCGTCTGCGTCAAGCAGATCCCTGATCCAGCGCAGGTCGGTGAGCTCGACCCGTCGGACAACACCCTGAAGCGGGACGGCAAGCTGATCCTGGACGAGTCCGACAGCTACGGCGTCGAAATGGCGTTGCAGCTCGTCGGCACCGCCGGCAGCGGTGAGGTGAGCCTGATCTCGATGGCGCCGAACGGCGAGGTCTCGGGCCTGCGCACGGCGCTCGCGATGGGCGCGGCGAAGGCGGTCCTCGTGTCGGATCCCGAGCTGGCCGGCTCGGACGCCCTGACGACGGCGAAGATCCTGGCCGCCGCGACCAAGCGGCTCGGCGACGTCGACCTGATCATCGCCGGGACCGAGTCCAGCGACGGGTACACCGGCACGGTGCCCGAGCAGATGGCCGAGGTCCTCGGTCTGCCGTCGGTGACGTTCGCCAAGAGCGTCGCCGTCGACGGCGACACGCTGAAGGTCGACCGCCAGACGGAGAACGGGTACGACGAGATCTCCTGCACCCTTCCGGCGGTCGTCAGCGTGACAGCCGGTGTGGTCGAGCCCCGCTACCCGAGCTTCAAGGGCATCATGGCCGCGAAGTCGAAGCCCGTCGACGCGGTGACGGCCGCCGACCTCGGCGTCACGCCGGTCGGTTGGGCCGGCGCCGGCCAGGAGATCGTCGACGTCGCGTCGGCGCCCGAGCGGGCCGCCGGTGAGGTCGTCGAGGACGACGGCGAGGGCTACCTGAAGATCGTCGAGTTCCTCGACAAGCTCAAGGTCATCTGAGCCGGCAGCAGAGAGAAAGAGGACGCGACATGACTGTCTCCAACGTGTGGGTGTTCGCCCAGGGCGCAGATGGTGCACCCACGACCGGCACCCTGGAACTGCTGACCAAGGCCCGTGAGATCGGTTCGAGCGTCACGGCGTTCGTCGTCGGCGACGCCGGCGACCTGGCCGCCGGGCTCGGCGAGTACGGAGCGACCAAGATCTACGCGACCGGCGACATCGACGGTCACCTGCCCGGCGTCGCCGGTGCGGCCGCGATGAAGGCCGTGATCGACGGCGGCGACTCGCCGGACCTGATCCTGTTCCCGCAGAACTACGAGGGTCGCGACATCGTGGCCCGGTTGTCCGTCAAGCTCGACAAGCCGGTCCTGACGAACAACACCGACATCGCCGTCGCCGAGGACGTGGTCATCGCCACGACGCCGGTGTTCGGCGGCACGAGGATGGTGTCGACGACGTTCACCGGCGGCGGACCGTTCCTGGTCGTGTTCCGTCCCAAGAGCTTCGCCGCCGAATCCGCGGGCGGGCCGGCGGCCGAGATCGTTTCCGCGCCGGTCGGTGACATCGGCGCGACCGGCGGAGCCAAGGTCCAGGCCGTCCACGTCGAGGAGCACTCGGGTCCGAAGCTCGACGAGGCCAACATCGTCGTCTCGGGCGGCCGCGGCCTCGGCGAGGCCGAGAAGTTCGAGATGATCGAGGCGCTGGCCAAGACGCTGAAGGGGGCGCCCGGTGCGTCGCGGGCCATCGTGGACGCCGGCTGGGTGCCCTACAGCTACCAGGTCGGCCAGACCGGCAAGGTCGTCAAGCCGACGGTGTACATCGCCGCCGGGATCTCCGGCGCCACCCAGCACATGGTGGGCATGAAGGGTTCGAAGAACATCATCGCGATCAACAAGGACAAGGAGGCGCCGATCTTCGGCGTCGCCGACCTGGGGATCGTCGGTGACGTCCACAAGGTCCTGCCCAAGCTGATCGAAGCCCTCCAGGCCCGCTGAGGTACGACGCCCGCGCCGCCGGGACGCAGCGGCGCGGCCGACGTGGTGCCGGTCACTCGGGCAGGCGGGGAGCGAGGTCCGGGTGGCGCGGCGGGGCGCTGCGGACCCGGCCGTAGACGAACCCGAGCACGGCCAGCACGGCGACGCCGATCGCGGTCGTCGTCGCCAACTGCTGCACCGACCACCCGGCATCGTTCGGCTTGGCGACGCTCCCGGCCGCCGATCCGCCGCGCGTCGCGACGATCCCGGCAACGGTCGTGGGCACGGTGACCACGGTCGAGCTCGGCACGCTGACCGGCGCCGTCGAGGGAGGAGGCACCGCCGCGGCCAGGTGGCCGGCCGGGACCACCCCGAGCCCGACGATCGACAGGCCACCGACGAGGATCGCGGTGCGTGCTCGACGGGCCATCGGCGCAGAGGGTAGATGGTCGGCGCGGTCCGATCCGAGCACTGGGTGGAGCTGCGCCGCGCCCCGCCGCGTCACGCCGCGTCGCGGGCGCTGATCGCCCAGGCCAGGCCCTCGGCCGGGTCCTCCACGACGAGTTGCAGCTGCCAGCCGGTCGCCGGCTCGTGCGCGTCCCACCACGACCAGCGCAGGTCGGCGGCGATCGCGCCGAGCTCGACCATGGCGAGCGGCCAGTCGGCCGCGGCGTCGCCGAGTGCGGCGACGAGCCACAGCGCGCCGAAGCGCCCCGCCGCCGCACCCCGCCGCCGCCCGAACGCGCCGCCGCTGGCGCCCGCCCACGCCAGCCAGGCGAGTGCCTCCGACGCGGTGAGGGCCGCGGTCCGGGCCCGCGGCACGCCGAGGGCGCGAAGCGCTGCCGCGGCGTCGCCCTCCACCGCGACGACGTCGGCCCGTCCGTTCGAGCTCGTCGTCCACGCCTCTACGAGCTGGCGAACGGCCAGCTCCACGTCGTCGTCGTCGACGACGACGTGGGCAGCTTCGCCCCGCCCCGCCACGTCCACGTACCCGGTCGGCGTCGCCGGCGCCGGGAAGTCGGCCCCGGCATCGTGGTACTCGGCGAGCGCGTACGCCGGCTCCCACGGCGACAGGGTGTACGGCAGCTCGAGCACGTCGGGCAGCCCCGCGACCGACGCCGCGTCGACATGATCGCCGCGCAGGACCCGTTCGTGGGCGACGAGCGCCGCCCGCGGTCCCGGCTCCAGCAGCAGGGCGAGCTCGGCCCAGGAGTGGTGCTGGGCGACGACCTCGGTCAGCGGGCCGATCGAGAACCGTCCCGACCCCTCGTCCAGCACGCCGGCCGCCCACTCGGCCGGGGCCAGCAGGGCCAACCGGTACTCGGCGAGCGTGGCGGCCGGCCAGAGCTGGCGTCCGGTGCCGACGGCGTGGCGAGCGCGGTCACGCAGGCGGCGCAGCCGGGCCCAGTCGCGCGAGGAGGTGCAGTCGTCGACGAGCCGGACGAGACCGTCGAGGTCGGCCCGGTGGATCAATCCGTCGAGCAGGCTGTCGCCGTCGCCCGCTCCGTCGTCCATCACACGAGCGGCCAGGGGTACCGGCCACCGCTCTCGTCGCCCGGGAGCTGGCCGGACTCGGCCAGCCGGGTCGCCCGGCGGCGGATCGCCGCGACCTCGCCCGGGGCGAGCAGCTCGGCGACGTCGGGGGGCACCGCGTTCGCGACGCACTCGACGGCGTCCAACTGAGCTGACGTCAGCGGGTCTCCGGCGAACTCCCAGATGACGGTGCGCAGCTTGAACTCGGGCGCGAAGCACAGTCCGTTGTCGATCGCCCACACCCGGTCGCCGGCCAGCAGGCAGTGCCCGCTCTTGCGGTCCGTGTTGTTGGCGACGATGTCGAGCACGGCGATCGACCGCAGCTGGTCGTGGAGGTCGGGGCGCTGCTCGGCGATCGTGAAGTAGTGCTCGCGGTGGTCGGCGTCGACGTACCACTGCACCGACCCCTCGCCCACCGGGCCGTCCTCGCGCAGCACGGTCGGCGGCACGGCGGAGATGCCCATCGCCTCGCTGAGCCGATACGCGGCGACCTCCCGCCGGTGCAGCCCCGGTTCGAAGTCCCACAGCGGGCGCTCACCGCGCAACGGCTTGTAGATGGCGCGCGCGCCGTCGGGCGATCCGAGGTGGACGAGCAACGTGGCGTTGCTGGCCCACGGCATCCGACCCTCGATGAAGATCTCGGCCGACGCCAGCACCGCCAGCGCGTCCGGCGGGACCCCGCCGGCGTTCAGTTCATCCGCGGACACTGATGGCCATCGGGATCGATCGGGTTGCCACACCACATGCAGTTGGGGCGTCCGGCGGCGACGAGCTCGTCGGCATGGTCGCAGAACGCGGCCGCCTGGCTGCGGGTCACGTACAGCCGGATGTGCCCGCGGTCGTCGTCCCGATCGTCCACGAACGCGTCGTCGTCGTCGACGTCATCCTCGTCGTCGTCCGCCTCGTCGTCGTCGTCATCGTCGTCGACGAGGGCAGACGGCGTGAGCTCTTCGAGCTGGACGAGGAGGCGGTCGTTGCCGCGGTCGTATCCGAGCCCGATCGGCCCGAGCACGAACGACTGCTCACCCGGGTCGCGCAGGTCGGTGGCCGGCATCGGCCGGTCCTCCGGCGGCGGCAGGTCGCTCAGGACCCGGCGCAGGTACTGGGCGATCGCCCGCACCTGCTGCTTCTCGCACTTCACGCTGACGCGCTGCGTGCCGGCTCGGGCGTGCAGGTAGAACACGCGTGAGCCGGGCTCGCCGATCGCAGCGGCCTGGAACGAGTCGACCTCGTCGAACTCGAAGAAGATGCTCATCGGCCCACCATCGGGTCGGGCGAGGAGCGGCTGGGCACGGTCACGCGCTCGCGGCTCATGACGGCGCCAGCTCCTTCAGCGAGCGGCCGGTCGAGTTGACCGCCAGGACGGCGGGGCCTCCGGAGGAGTAGGCGATGACACTGATCGCGCAGGTGCTGATCACGATGCGCTGGAAGAGGTCGAGATGGGTGCCGAGGGCGTGGGCAACGGCCGCCTTGATCGGGTCGGCGTGGGAGACGCACACGATCGTCCCACCCGGATGGGCGGTGCGCAGCCGGTCCAGCGTCGTGACGATCCGGTGCTGCATCTCCGAGAAGCTCTCGCCCCCGGGGAACCGGAACGTCGAGGGCGCCCGCTGCACGGTCTGCCACTCGGGGAGCTTCATCAGCTTCGAGAGCTCGGCGCCGGTCCAGTCCCCGAACTCGCACTCCAGGAGGCCTCGATCGACCTTCGGCCGCAACCCGGCGACCTTGGCGATCGGTGCCGCCGTCTCGCGGGCCCGCTCCAGAGGGGAGGTGTAGAGCGCGTCGATCCTCGGCAGCTCGGCCAGTCGTCCGGCTGCCTTCTCGGCCTGCTCGCGCCCGTGTTCGGCGAGGTGGAGGCCGGGCGCCCGGCCGGGCAGGATCTTGCCGGTCGAGGGGGTCTGGCCGTGGCGGACCAGGACGAGCGTGGTCAGCGAGGGCTTGGGAGGGGTGGTACGCGTCGGCATGGGTGCTCCTTCAACCTACTGTCGGAGGCCGTGGATCACCCCGGTGCGCTCGGTCGCCTGACCGGCGACATCGTGGCCTGCCGGGCCTGTCCGCGCCTGGTCGCGTGGCGCGAACAGGTCGGAGCCGACCGTCGCGCCGCATACCGGGACGAGACCTACTGGGCCCGGCCCGTGCCCGGCTTCGGGGACGCCGCCGGGGCGGGTGTTCTCGTGCTCGGGCTGGCGCCCGCGGCGCACGGGGCCAACCGCACCGGTCGCGTCTTCACCGGCGATCGCAGCGGGGACTGGCTGTTCCGCGCCATGCACCGAGCCGGCCTGGCGAACCAGGCGGAGTCACGTCACGCCGGCGACGGACTGCAGCTCGTCGGCGCGTGGGTCACCGCTGCTGTCAAGTGCGCACCGCCCGCGAACCGGCCATCACCGACCGAGCGCGACGCCTGCGCGCCCTACCTGGCCCGGGAGCTGGCCGCGCTCGATCCCGCCGTTGTCGTGTGCCTCGGCGCGTTCGGGTACGACGCCGCCGCCCGTCACTTCGGTGTGCGGCCGCGACCGCGCTTCGGTCACGGCGTCGAGGTCACGCTCGCCGGCGGACCGACGCTCGTGTGCTCGTACCACCCGAGCCAGCAGAACACGTTCACCGGTCGGCTGACCGAGCCGATGCTCGACGACGTGTTCCGCCGTGCCGTGGAGCTGGCATCCGATCGCCATCGTGGACGCGTCATGCGGCATTGAACCGGGCGCCGTGAGCTCTCGGACTCGTGAGCTCTCGGACTCGTGCGGACTCACTGCCGCAGTGAGCCGGGGCGCCGTTAGCCTCTCGGACTCGTGCCCCTCGGACTCGCCCCGGCCGCTCGCCGCTCGCCGCTCGTCGCGGTCGCCGTCGGCGTCGTCGCCCTGCTCGGGCTCGGAGCCTGCACCAGCCAACCGAGCGCCAAGGCGGTCGCCGAGGACGTCGTGCAGACGCTGGACGGGCTCACCGAGGCCGAGCGCACGTGCATGCTCGACAAGCTCGACACGTACTCCTCCGACGAGATCGAGCAGATCGGCGAGGCGAACGAGGACGTCGACTTCCAGGACACCGACGCCGTCGAGACCCAGGGCGACGCGGCCCTGCAGAAGTTCGTCGACGACCTCAGTGCCTGCATGACCGCGAGCTGAGCGCCGGAACGGTCGGGTGGGGTCTCAGCCGGCCGGCGCGGGCGCCGGCTCCGGCGGCGGGGCGGCCGACTTCTTCTTGGGCGGCGGCACCCCGACGGACGGGGCGGCATCGGCATCCTTCGGCCAGCGTCGGCGGGACACGATCGACAGCGTGCGCAGCAGCTTCATCGCCACCTCGTCCTCCTGCGCCGGCCGGGCGATGATCGTGCCGTCGGCGATCATCCGGTTGATGACCTCCTCGCCGAGCTCGGTGCGCACGATCGTCAACGTCCAGTCGTTGTCGGCGCCGATCCCCCCGGTGGCGATGTCGGAGTGCTCGGCGGCGAAGTCGGGGCAGTGCTTGCAGCCCTCGCGGGTCCACTGGTGGCACTCCTTGAGGTTGACCTCGTGGTACGAGCCGTCCTTCATCCAGATCTGGAAGACGCCCTTGATGTTCATCTTCACCATGTCCTGCTTCTTCAGGCCGTACTTGGCCTCGAAGAGCTC
>JBEVOM010000006.1:0-4245 GCA_040507575.1 Ilumatobacteraceae bacterium | reverse complement strand
CTGTGTTATGTTGGGGGGTGGGTCGCGGGGGGTCCCACCCCGGCCGCCCTGGTCGTCGCGTAGTATTTTAACAACCGTCTTGTCGTCGCTCTGGTCGGTGCCGCGGGGGGCCACGTCGGCGACCGCGACGTTGGTGTCGCCGTCGATCGGTCCGGTGACGAGCCCGGTCGCGGAGGGTCGCACGGCCTCGGGTGTTTCGGGCGGGACGCCGGTGACGGCTGGGTCACCGGTCGGGTCGGCTGAGGTTGTCATGGTGCACCGTTACCCGCTCGGAGCAGCCACCTACCGGTCGTCATCAACGGCCGGAGACCACGAGCGACATCAGAGCTCTGCTCGGCCGATGTCCTGGCTCGCCACGCGCGGAGCATGAGGGCGATGCGGCCGCGCCGCGCCATCGCCGGCTGGTCCGAACAGCGCCTTCTCACGTTGTGAGGGCCCGTCGGCACGCCACGGGACCCGCCGGCGCGCGACACACTGACCTGGTGAGTCAGCCTCAGTCCACCCCGAGCGCGCCGGCATTGCGGGTCGGGTGTGCGATGTGGGCGTACAAGGCGTGGCAGGGCCTCCACTTCCCTGATCACCTGGCGCGACGAGAGCAGCTCGGCGTGTGCACCAGCTGGTGCAACGCAGTCGAGGGCAACACCACGTTCTACGGGTTCCGGCCGGACGCGCCGGAAGTTCACCCCTGAGTTCAAAGCCGTGGTCGAGGCGTCGGGCGGCAAGATCGCCCAGGTCGCCCGGGAGATGCGCCTGCACGACTCGTCGGTCGGCAACTGGGTGCGCGAGCCCCGCGAGGCCAAGACCGGCCGAGCGCCGAGTGCGGCAGAACGCCGCGGCCACCCGTCGAGGCGGCCCCAACTGTTGACCCCAGCGGACGAAAACTGTCCATCTGGGTCAACAGTTGACGAAAACGGTGCAGCTGGTTCCCGGTGTCGGCGGTGTGCGAGGCGCCCCCGTCCTCCCCCGTTGGAGTGCAGTACGAACGAGCCGGCGAGCGGCCCGCGAACCATGCTGCCGCAGGCCGCCGGACTCGGACCGGTTCCCATCCGGCAGACTCGCCGTCGTGGAGGACGAACCGCAGGACGGACTCGGCCGATTGCTGCAGCAACTGTTGCTGGCGTCGTACGGCCTGTACCCCGAGGATCTCGCTCGGGAAGTTGCGGACGCCGCAGCTCATCTCGGCGGCGACGAGGTGGATCTCCTCCTCGCTGACTACGACCAGCGCACCCTCGTCGCGTTCGACGCCGACGACGGTCGTACGTTCGAGGTCGACGGCCCCGGCCCCGGGTTCGCGTTCCGACGGGAAACGATCGTCGAGGATGTGCGCTCCGACGGTCGGCGACGCCTCTGGGTGCCGGTCAAGGACTCGGCCGACCGACTCGGCGTGCTGGGAGTCGTGGACGACGGGTCCGTACCGGCCGCTCACTGGGAGGCCGTCGCCTCCCTGGTCGGTGAGCTCGTCGTCTCCAAGTCCAGCTACGGAGACCACATCACCCGTCGGCGGCGTCGCGTTGCCTTCTCCGTGGCCGCCGAGATGCGCTGGGGCTCGCTGCCGCCGCTGACGTTCACCGCCCCGGACGTGGCGATCGCCGGCTTCCTCCAGCCGTCGCACGGGATCGCCGGCGATGCATTCGACTACGCGATCGACGGGCGCGTCGCTGCGGTGGCCATCTTCGACGCGATGGGTCACGGCATCGAGGCGTGCCGGATGGCCAACCTTGCCGTCGGTTGCTTCCGCAACGCCCGACGCGGCGGCGCCGACCCGGTTCACAGCCTGATCGCCGTCGACCAGCTCATCAGCTCACAGTTCGGCCAGTTCCGGTTCGTCACGGCGCAAGTGGCGACGTTCGACATGGACCGTGGCGTGATGGCCATCGCCAACGCCGGCCACCCACCGCCGCTCCATCTGGTTCCGGGACGATCCGCCTCGTCGATCGACGTCGCACCAGCGCTCCCAGCCGGTCTCGGCACACGGCCCACGACCACGACCGTGCAACTCGGCCGCGGTGATGGCGTGCTCTTCTTCACCGACGGCATCGCCGAAGCCCGTTCACCCGATGGCGAGTTCTTCGGCGAGGAACGCCTCGCGTCGATGATCACGGATCTCAGCGCCGAGCCGAACCCGCCGGCCGAGATCGTGCGCCGATGCCTGCACGCTGTCGTCGACCATCAGAACGGCCGGTCGGGCGACGACGCCACGCTCCTCCTGCTGCGATGGTCAGACGACGCCGAGCCCGCCACAGCGGACTGAGGGCCCCCTCCACGAGGCGTTCGACGAACGCTCACGGTACTGTCCGCTGCTGACCTCGGCAGCTTCACGGATGCCTCGCGACAGCACGTCGATGACGGTTCCGTGCCTCCGTAGGCCAGCGGCGGTAGCGCCACCGTGCTGGGATCGCAGGACGTCGGGACGCCGACCAGCGGAGTCCGCGTCGCTTGCGTCATCACGAGTGCCTCCAAGGGACGATGTGGCGGACGGTCAAGCCGTGCTCGTCCACAGCCAGGTCGTCGCCCGACCACCTCGTGCGCGGCTCCGCGCCGATGAACACGAACACGCCTTGCGCGTCGACTCATCGACGCTCACCCCTGCAGTTGTTCTCGATCTCGACGCGCTCCAGCACGTGGTCGCCGTCGAGCCGGGGCACCTCGCTGGACAGCAAGATCTCCACACCCGGCATCCGCGGCAACCGGTCGATGAGGTGGCGGGACATGCCCCGGCCGAGGTCGGGCTCCCGACCGACCAAACGCACCGCTGATGCGCGAGCGGCGAGAACACAGCAGCCTGGGCGGCGGAATTGCCGCCACCGATGACGACGACCGGCTGGCCGGCGCAGAGGTGGCCCTCGACGAGGTCGCTGCGTAGTAGACGTTCGTCCCCTCGAACCGCTCGATGTCAGGTACGTCGAGGCGCCGATACCGCACCCCCGTGGCGATGACGACGGCACGGCCCGTCATCGTCGTCCCGTCGCTCAGCGTGACCGACTGGAACCCATCCCGGCGGGCCAGGCCGCAGCTTCCCCTGGGACGCACAGGTCGGCCCCGAACTTCTCCGCCTGCAACACCGCGCGATCGGCAAGTTCGCCCCCCGACAGACCCGCCGGGAAACCGAGATAGTTCTGTCGAGGACCACCGTCTCGAGACTCTCTGAAGCCCCGTACACCGCTGCGGCCAGCCCGGCGGGGCCCGCTCCGACGATGAGCAGGTCACACAGCCGGTCGCGCCGCTCTGGTGCCGGAAGCCCGATCAGCCGCGCCAGATCGACGTTGCTCGGTTTGCGCAGCACGCAGTCCCTTCGCCGGATGACGATCGGCGTCTCCTCGGGTCTGACGCCGACCTGACGCAGCGACTCCTCGGCGGCGGGGTCCTGCTCGAGGTCGATGAACCGGTGCGGCACTCGATTGCGCGCCGCGAACTCGCGCAGTCGGCGCGTGTCCGGCGAGTAGCACGAGCCGAGGATGCGAAGCCCGGCCCCGACCTCGATCAGCAGCGAGCGCCGCAACAGGTGTCGGTACTACAGCTCGCCTGGATTTGTCCGCCGCCTCTTCCCATGCGACGACAGCACGGCGATCTGGCCCTCGCCGAGATCCGGAAAAGCACCGTACAGATCGGGTGTCTCGTCCCAGACCTCCGAAACGTGCGAATCGTCGAGCATCCCTGCAGGGTCGTCGGCAGCGGTGGGCCTACATCCCTTCTCCGCGTCGACATCGACCCTGCCGTTCGCGTTCCACGTCGACTAGTCCGATCGGGTCTGGTTCCGATCGCGAAGGTTCAGGTCAGCGAGCGCCTGGAGCTCCTCGTCCGGTGCCTCTTCGACAGCGATCAGGGTCTGGTCGGCATCGGTCGTCGCTCGAACGAGCTCGTCGAGCTTGCGCTGCAGAGCGGTGATCTGGCGGGTCTGCGTGTGTTGGATCACGAAGACCATCACAAAGGTGACTGACCCCGTCATGACGTACAGCCCAGTGGCCCACCAGTCAGGGAAAGCGGTGATCAACCCGATGACGACCCATGCGACCACAAGGAGGGCGCTGACGACCCCGGTCGCGGCGTTGGCGACGAGCTCGCCGACACGATGCAGCGTGCGGCTGGCCCAATGACGTGACCGCCAATCAGGGTGGTGCGGGGTGGATGCTGAAAAGAGACCACGTCGCCAGCGATGTTCGTCGCTCTCATCGGAAAGGTCATCTCGCCGACTGGTCACCCACCGGCGTCGTTCGTGAGCGGGAGGCTCGTCGGTCATGAATAGCT
>JBEVOM010000230.1:0-12962 GCA_040507575.1 Ilumatobacteraceae bacterium | reverse complement strand
CGCGCCCAGATGTCAGGAGCCCGAGCGCTCGGCGGTCGTCGAGTGGTCCTCGTCGGTCGCGCTCTCGGCGAGACCGTGCTTGAACTCCTTCTGGGCCTGACCGAGGTTGCGGGCCAGCTTGGGCAGCTGCGAGCCGCCGAAGATGATCAGCACGACGGCGAGGACGATGAACCACTCGGGACCTGACGGCATGACGGCAACCTCTTGCACTCGATGACTTCGATCGTCGTTCGTCGCCGAGCGCCGTGCGGATTCCCCGAACGTGCGGCGAACCGGGCCGCCGGCGGACCGTCAGGTCGTGAGCGGCCGGAACCGGGGGGTGGTCATCTCGTCGTTGACGTGGTCCCACACGATCTCGACCTTGTCGCCGATGCGCAGGGCGTCGACGTCGCAATCGATGATGTTGACCAGCATGCGGGCCCCCGCCCCCTGCGTGCCGTCGAGCTCGACCACCCCCGACGCGTACGGACACGCACCGGCCAGGTCGGGGTGCAGCGGATGGCGCACCACCGTGTAGCTGTACACCGTGCCCGTGCCGGGTAGCTCCGTCCAGCCGACCTCTCGCGATTGGCAGTTGAAGCAGTAGGCAGACGGTGGCAGCCGGAACGTCCCGCAGTTGCTGCACTGCGGCACGACCAGACGGTCCTCCTTGGCCGCATCCCAGAACGGCTGCGTGCGCTCGTCAGCATGCGTCTCGGTGAGGATGTTGGGGAACACCCCTTGCTTGATCTCTCCGAACTCCATTGTGCTCATCCCTTCCGCAGGAGCGTGCCGGACACGGGCAGCGATGCCGGCCCGCCGGTGACGAGGGCGATCTCGGCGCCCTCGACCTGGTTGATCGCCGTGCCGCGCAACTGCTCGACGGCTTCTCGGACGTGGGTCATGCCGATGATGTAGGCCTCCGACAGGTTGCCGCCGTGGGTGTTCACCGGGATTGAGCCCGTGCCGTAGCGGATGTTGCCGTCCTCGACGAACTGGCCGCCCTCGCCGATCGGACAGAAGCCGTAGTCCTCCAGCTGCATGATGACCATCGGCGAGAAGTGGTCGTACAGCAGGGCGACGTCGACGTCAGCGGGCGTCACGCCGGCCATCTCGTAGATCCGCTTGGCCACCGGCCGGTGGCCCGACCACGGGAACACGTCGTCGGGGATCTGGAAGTAGCGGAACAGCGCCGGGCCCCAGCGCCCGGTCCCGCCGTGCGCGGACGCCATGATGTACACCGGCGGCTGCTTGAGGTCCTTCGCCCGGTCCGCGGCCACCGTGATGACGGCGACCGCCCCGTCGCTCTCCATCGTGTAGTCGAACAGGCACAGCGGGTCCGAGATCATCCGCGCGTTGAAGTAGTCGTCGACCGTGAGCGGCTCGCGCCGCAGCGACGTCGGCCGCTTGATCGCGTTCTCCCGCTGGGAGATGCACACCTCCGCGAAGTGCTCGCGCTTCGTGCCGTACAGCGCCATGTGGCGCATGGCGAGGAGCGAGAAGCTGTGCCCCGGCGAGAGCAGGCCGTTGTTGGCGGTGAAGCCGGCCGACGGCGGGACGCCGCTCCCGCCGTACGGGCTCGAGCCCTCCGACATCAGCGCATAAGCCAGCATGCCGCCGACGGCGGATCCGCCGAGTCGCTTGTTCAGCTGCTGCAACGTCATCAGCGTGACGACACATGTCGCCATGCCGCCGTGGATCGCCGCTGCGGCGACGCCGAGCGCTCCGGCGCAGCCCCCACCGCCCGATGTCGTCGTTGTCGCCCAGCGCACCTCGGGGACGCCGATCTCGGCCGCCACCGCGGCCGGGTCGCACGAGCTGGAGTAGATCGAGAACCCGTCGAGGTCCTTGACGGAGAGCCCGGCGTCGTCGAGGGCGCTGAGGATCGCCTGGCAGGCCATCGAGAACTCGCTCTCGGGGTACGACTGCCCGCGCTTGTAGTACTGCGTGGAGCCGACGCCCACGACGGCGGCTTGATCTTTGATCGTCATTGGTGCATGCCTCTCGACGCTCCTCGGCTGGGATGGTTGGTTCGGTCGATCAGGGTGACCCCGACTCGCCGCCGGACGGGATGTCGACGGCGAGCACGAGGCGCGAGGCGAGGCCGTAGAAGCCGGTGAGCAGCGTGAGGTCGAGCAGCTCGACATCGGAGTGGTGCGCCCGGGCGGCGGCCCACGCTCCGTCGTCCACGGTGCGGTCCTCGACGGCGAGCGCGTACGTCACCGCGGCGCGGTCCGCGCCGTCGAGCACCGACAGGTCGCCGATCGAGAGCCCGTCGATCTCGGCCTCCGTGACACCGGCGCGCCGCGCTGCCGGCGCGTGCTGCTCCCATTCGAACGTCGCGCCGAGATGCGCGGCAACGGCCAGCACGACGAGCTCCCTCGTGCGGTCCGGGACATGCGACGCGCTGTGCACGCGGCCGGACAGGCTGGCGAAGCCGCGGTGCATCTCCGGGTTGCGGTAGGTCACCCGCACGAGGTCGTTGTGGAACGGCACCTCGTCGGGCAGCTCGGCCGGCTCGATGCGGGTCATCGCAGCGTCCCGCCACCGTCTACCCGCAACGTCTGACCGGTGACCCAGGAGGCGTCGCACAGGTAGGTCATCGCCGCGTACAAGTCGCGCGTCGTGCCGAGGCGCTTGATCGCGTTGCCGGCGACGATGTCGTCGGCGCTGTCGAGCTTGCCGGTGGCGGCCTCGAACGCCGAGATGCCGGGGGCGACGCAGTTGACCGTGACGCCGCGGTCACCGACCTCGCGAGCCATGCCGGCCGTCATGTGCTCGACGGCGGCCTTCGTCAGTCCGTATGGGTTGCCACCGTTGAGCGCAGCCATCGACGAGACGTTGATGACGCGACCCCAGCCGCGTTCGGCCATCACCGGGACCGCCGCCTGGTAGCAGAGCAGGGTGCCGGTGACGTTGACGGCCCATGCCGCCTCCCACACGTCCGGCGGGCAGTGCAGCAGCCCGGCCTCGTTCAGGCCGCGCCACAGCCCGGCGTTGTTGACCAGCACGTCGAGGCGGCCGAACTCCTCCGTCGTCCGCGCCACCATGGCGTCGACGCTTCGTCGGTCGGTCACGTCGAGCTCGACGCCGATGCAGCGCGGACCGGCTTCCGATGCCTCGGCGGCAGCACCTCCGGTGCCCTTGACGTCGGCCAGCACGACGTTGGCGCCGTCCATCGCGAAGTAGCGCGCGTAGTCGCGACCGAGGCCGCGTGCGGCCCCGGTGACGACGACGACCTTGCCGTCGAGGCGCGCGGTCATCGGGCTGCCGTCATTGGACGATGCCTCGCGCGCGGAGGTCGGCGATCGCCGCGGCGTCGCGGCCGAGCTCGCCGAGGATGGCGTCGGTCTGCTGACCGGCGAGCACGCCTGCTGCGGCCTGCGTGCTCGACCTGGAGAAGCGCACGAGCGGCGCGATGCGCGGCATCTCGTCGAACGTGGGATGGACGATGTCCGCGATGTAGCCGCTGTCACGTCCGAGCGGCGAGTCCTGCAGGATCGCCTCGACACCGTCGGTGTTGACCGCGACGCAGCCGATCTGACCCGCCAGCAGGTCGCGCTCCCACTCGTCGGCCGGTCGGGTGGCGAACACGGAGGCGATCGCCGCGACGAGCTCGTGGTCGTGGTCGTGGCGAGCGGCGGCGTCCCCGAATCGCCCGTCGGTCGCCAGCACGGCGAACGGGGCCGCGGCGACGAGGCGCTCCCACTCCCGCTGGGTCGTCGCGGCGAGGAACACGAACCCGTCAGCCGCGTCGTAGACACGGTAGAGCGCGTGGAACCCGCGCAGGTCGGCATCCACGCTCGGCTCGGGAACGCTGCCCGGCCAGTCGACGGCGTGGGCGGACATGGCGTGGGCGCCCGTGTTGACCATCGACGTGAACAGCTCTTGGCCGCCGCAACCGCGGTCACGGGCGACGAGGCCGAACAGGATCGCCGTCGCCACACCGAGCGCAGCCAGGCCGTCGGCCTGGGCGTTGGCCATCGTGCCGGCGCCCGAGAGCCGCCGGGCACCATCTCGGATCTCGTCGATCGTGAAGTCCTTGCCCGACGGCGCGGCCGCGCCCAGGTTGGTCTGCGGGATGCCCACGGCGGCGCCGATGCTCGGTGCATACGCCGGCTTGCGGCCGTATGGTCCGTCAACGCCGTAGCCCGGCGCGTTCACGTAGATCACGTCGGGGTTCACGGCGCGGATCGACGCGTCGTCGAGACCGAGGCGGACGACGACTCCTGCCCGGTAGCCCTGGAGCACGACGTCGGCCGTCGAGGCCAGTTCGAACGCGATCGCCTTGCCCTCGTCGGTGGCGAGGTCGATGCAGATGCTCTCCTTGCCCTGCATCACGCGCGCCCCGCCGGCCTCCGGGAACGGGAGCATGATCCGGATCTGGTCACCGGCCAGCGTCTCGATCTTGATGACGCGGGCGCCGAGGTCGGTCAGCAGCGTCGGCCCCTGGGGCGCCGCGAACTGGGTGGCGAGCTCGAGGATCGTGACGCCGGCCAGTGGCAGGCCGCCCGCCGGCGGCACGACGTCCGCCGCCGGGGCCGTTGCGGCTGCGGCGGCTGCCGCCGCCGCCTCGGCGATGATCTCGTCACGGTGCTCGTCGAGGCGCGGCGCGCTCCTCGACGTGTCGGCCGGTGTCGCCCCCGCCTTCACGATCGGGCCCGGCTGACGAACGGTCCCGCGCTCGACGTCGTCCAGTTCGACGATCATCTCGTCGTGGAGGAGCTGGGGGTGGGAGAGGATCTCCACGCCTTCGCGGTAGTGCTCGGCGAACACGTTCGGGTCGGCGTCGAAGACGTCCTCCCACTCGGCCAGCGACTTGGAGTTCGCCGCCTCGAGCATCCGGGTCCACAGCTCGAGCCGCAGATCGGGGTCCTCCAGCGCGGGTACGCCCTTCCACCGCTCGTCGGCGAACATCCAGTCCAGCCCGAGCGCCCCCATCTTGGCCTGGAACAGCCGGTCGGCCGTCGCTGCGAACTGCAGCCACGACCCGTCCGACGTCAGCGCGACGAGCAGCTTGAACATCACCGGGCTCGACGGGCGGCCCTCGGCGTCGAACGCGTCCGCCGAGTGGAACGCGTCGGGCCAGCGCCGCGCGATGACGTGCTCGATCCACGCCCACGTGTCGAGAGCGAGGAACGACTGGGCCAGGTTGACGTCGACGTGCTGGCCGACGCCGCTGTGGTGGCGTTCGTGGAGCGCGGCCAGCGTCCCGTGGATCGCCAGCTGGCTGGCCGGGAACGCGGCGAAGGGGACGGTCACGAACGGCGGGACATCCGGCGTCGGGCTCATCCGGCGGAAGACTCGGAACACCCCGAGCTTGGCCATGACCAGGCCTTCGTGGGCCGGCACGTCGGCGTAGGGACCGAGGCGGCCGAAGCCGGTGATCGACGTGTAGACGAGCCGCGGGTTCGCCGCGGCCAGCGTGGCGAACGCGAGGTCGTGGCGGTCGAGGGCACCTGGGCGTGACGACTCGATGAGCACGTCAGCCGTGCGGGCGAGGTCGCGGACGATCCTCGCGTCATCCTCGACGCCGAGATCGAGCTCGATGCTGCGAGTGCCACGCGCCCAGAACGGGAAAGCCGGCTGCCGGCGCGTCATCGCGCCACCCGGCGGTTCGACCGTCACCACGTCGGCGCCGAAGTCGGCGAACAGCTGGCTGGCCTGCTGACCCACGCGGGTCGGCGACAGGTCGATCACGCGTAGACCCTCGAACGGCAACACCGAGCAATCCCCTTCTCTGCTCATCCCCTCGACACGGTACGTCCGACCATCGGTGCGCCCGGACCCGGCGCGCCGTCCCATCCCGACGTCGGCCCTGCAATCGCCCGAGCGGTCGCCGAGAATAGGTACCCATATTGGTCCGGCGCAAGTTGCAGCCGGCCGGCGCGAACGCCGACGACGCACGGCGGCCGCGCCCGTCAGTCGGCTCCCTGCGGCTGCCTGAGCGGCCTCGGGTACGCTCGGCATGTGTCCAACGACCTCGTCGTGGTGGGCTGAGGGCGTGCTCGCGCTGGGAACCTGGGACGACAAGGTCGTCGTCGTGACAGGTGCTGGGAGCGGAATCGGTCGCGGCATCGCCCGAGCTGCCGCCCGACGCGGCGCGACCGTGTGCGTGACCGACGTCGACGGCGAGCGGGCGGCGGCCGTCGCCGCCGAGTTGCGCGCCGACGGTGCGACGGCCGTCGAGTCGACGTGCGATGTGTCGTCTGACGCCGCCGTCGACGCGCTCCGCGAGGACGTCCATCACGGGTGCGGGCCGGTCGACGTCGTCGTGAGCAACGTCGGCGTCATCACGATGGGGCGCCCCGAGGACCTCGGCGCCGACGCGTGGCGCCGGCTGCTCGACGTCAACCTGCTCGGCGCCATCCGCCTGACCACGGCGTTCATGCCCGACCTCCTCGAACGCGGCTCGGGCCACCTCGTGTTCACGGCGTCGACGGCCGGGTTGTACCCGTACGCCTTCGACCGGCTGCCGTACGCGGCGAGCAAGGCGGCGACGATCGCATACGCCGAGGGCCTGGCCCTGTACCTGGCACCTCGGGGCATCGGCGTCACGTGCCTGTGCCCGGGCCCCGTGACGACGAACATCGCCGAGCAGGTCACGGTCGTCGGCGACCTGGCGGGCAGTCCTCGCGGGCCGGCGCTCGCCCCCGTCGATCCGGACGACGTCGGCGAGCTCGTGGCCGGCGCCGTCGAGCAGGGGCGGTTCCTCCTGCAGACCCACCCGGACGAGGTCCGCGCCACCATGATGGCTCTCGCCGACGACCCGGATGGGTTCATGCGCCGCCAGCTCGTCGAGATGGCGGCAGCGTCGTGACGTCGACGAAGGCGGCCGCCGCGCCGCGCGCGCTCCACGGCGCTCGAGAGGAGACTGGCCGCAAGTCAGCCGTGGCTCGGGTCGTGTCGCTGTTGCGCGAGGACGCACTGGCGATCGGGCGGGAGGACGTGCTCCTCGGCTCGGAGGACGAGCTGGCCCGGCGGACCGGCGTCAGCCGCCCGACGCTGCGCCAAGCCCTGCGGATCCTGGAGTACGAGGAGCTGCTCTCACCTCGTCGCGGCGTCAAGGGTGGCATCTACACACGTACCCCGGGCGTCGGCGCGGTGGCGGGAGCAGCGTCGGCGTACTTGCGCGCCCACCACGCCACGCTCGACCAGTCCAACGTGGCGTCGGGCGTCGTGTCCGGGGAGCTCGCCAAGATCGCCGCGACCACGGCGACCGTCGAGGACCGTGCCGGGCTCGTGGCGTGGGTGGATGCGTACCAGGCCCGCGACCGCAGCGACGAGGCTCGCTGGATGCTCCCGATCGTGCTGGAGTTCGGACGTCGCGTCGGCGACCTCGCCGGCAACGAGACGCTGAAGCTGTTCTCGGCCGTGCTCCACGAGTTCGCGTACGCCCCGCTCGGCTTCCGCCTCGTCGGCGACCCCGCAGGCGCCGACGTCGTGCGCGTCTACCACCGAGAGGCCTCTGCGGCCATCCTCGCCGGAGACGGCGAGGCGGCGCGGGCGGCGACGCTGCGACACCAGTCCCAGGTGGCTGGGCGCCTGCAGGCGTGGGAGCAGGCGACACACGACGCGCCGCGCAGCCGGCCGCGTCAGGCGGCGATCAAGCGGCGGTCGACGACGTCGTCGAAGCGCTCGCCGTAGGTCGTCACCTCGACCTCGCACGACGGCAGGTGGAGCACGGCGCACGACAGCACCGGGCCCCTGTCACTCGGTCGTGACTGACCGGTCGAGCCCGGGTTGACGAGCAGGACCGAGCCGAAGCGCTGCACCATCGGCATGTGGGTGTGGCCGATGATGACGACGTCGGCGGCGACGTCGGCGACCCGGATGAGGTCGGGCGAGCCGGCGGCGAGGTACTGCGTGAACGGCTCGACCGGACTGGCATGCGTCATCATGATCCGGCGGCCCTCGAGGGTCTGCTCGACGCACTTGGGCCGGGTACGGACGTACTCGAGGAGGTCGGGGTCGGCCCGGCTGCGGGCCCGCTCGCCGTAATCGCTGAGGAGGCCGTACTCGTGGTTGCCGATCACGTACTGGCTGCAGCGCTCGCGGAGGATGGCGACGACGTCGTTGCTGAACCGGTACTCGCTCATCGCGTCGCCGGCGCACCACAGCTCGTCGACGTCGCCCATGTGGGCGATCGCGGCTTCCAGGGCCTCGGCGTTCCCGTGGATGTCCGAGACGAGGCCGATCCGCACATGTCGAGCGTACCGACCCACCGTCGCCGACGCCCGACCGGCCGACGGCGCGTCGTATCGGGCGTCGCGGCGGGAGGGTCAGATCTTCTGGTCCTCGGCGGCCCAGAGGGTGTCGCGGAGGCGGCGCTTCTCCACCTTGCCGTTCGGCAACCGGGGCAGCTCGCCGACGAACTCGACGGTGCGCGGGCACTTGAACCTGGCGATGCGGGCCTGGCAGTGGGCGATGAGCTCGGCGGCCAACGCATCGTCGGCGACGGAGCCGGCCGTCGGCTCGACGACCGCGTGCACGCGCTCGCCCCACTCGGGATCGGGCGCCCCGAGAACGACGGCGTCGGCCACGGCGGGATGGGTGAGCAGCGCCGCTTCGACCTCAGCCGGGTAGATGTTCACGCCGCCCGAGATGACCATGTCGATCTTGCGGTCGCACAGGAACAGGAAGCCGTCCTCGTCGAGGTAGCCGACGTCGCCGAGCGTGACGCCACCCTCCTTGAACGTGTTCTTCGTCTTCTCGGGGTCCTTGAAGTACACGGCGTCAGGATGTCGCGTGGACTCGATGTGCACGGTGCCCTGGGTCCCGACCGGCACGTCGTTGCCGTCGTCGTCGAGGATCCGCACCCGCACGCCGTGGATCGGCTTGCCGACGGTGCCCGGCTTCTCGAGCCAGCGCTTCGGCTTGGCGATCGTGGCCGCCGCCTCGGTGCCGCCGTACGTCTCGTAGATCACCGGCCCGAGCCAGTCCATCATCTTCTGCTTCGTCTCCACGGGGCACGGCGCCCCGCTGTGCAGGATGCTGACGAGGCTCGAGAGGTCGTACTTCGTCCGCACGTCGTCGGGCAGCGCGAGCAGGCGGTGGAACATCGTCGGCACCATCTGCGTGTCGGTGATGCCGTACTGCTCGACGAGGGCCAGGCAGCGCTCGGCGTCGAACTTGGGGAGCAGGACGACGCGGTGACCGACGTTCAGGCCGGTGCTCAGCTGGAGGAACGGCCCGGCGTGGTAGAGCGGACCGCACACGAGCGAGGCGCCCTCGCCGATCGGGATGTCGAAGCCGCGGGCCGTGAGCGTGGCCGTCTCCCGCATCGGCGTCTCGGCATCGCCGTCGAGCAGCGGGCGCTTGACGCCCTTGGGCCGCCCGGTGGTGCCTGACGTGTACATCATCAACGCGCCGGGGCTCGGGTCGGCGAGCGGCTCGGCCCCGCCCGACAGGAGCTCCTCGACCGCCGTGCAGCCGGTTACGGCCCCGAACGAGAAGCAGCGCTCCGTCGGGATGCCGGCCTCAGCGATCGCAGCTGCGCACACGTCGGCCAGCTCCTCGTGGACGAAGATCGCCTTGGCCTCGGAGTCGCCGAGCACGTAGGCGATCTCGGGCGCGGCCAGGTGGAAGTTCACCGGCGTGACGTAGAGGCCGGACTCGGCGGCGGCGAGCCAGGTCTCGACGAACGAGCGGTCGTTGGGCAACACCATCGCGATGTGATCGCCGCGCCCCAGGCCGAGGGCCCGCAGCCCACGTGCGATGCGCCGCGACCAGGTCAGGACCTCACCGAACGTCGCCGGCTCGGAGCGACCGTCGACGATGGCGATGCGGTCGGGATCGGCCTCGGCGATCGACCAGAACCCGGCCTGCGGTACGTCTGTCATCCGATGCTCACCTTCACCTGTCCGATCGGCCGACTGTACCGGTGATGCCGGCGAGGCAGAACCGGGTCAGCGCTTCCACGTCGGCCCTGCTCGGCGCGACGTCCCTGGCGAGCGCGCGGTTCAGGACGCCGAGCGTCAGGTCGGCCAGATACACGGCGTGGCGATCCGGGTCGATGCTCCCGAGCTCACGGAGCGGACCGTGCAGGGGGACGGCCAGCAGGTCGACGCCGCCTCGCTCCCTCGGCTCCGTGGCACCGGCGGACCGGCGCCCGGCGGCGAGCAGGGCCCGGGTCTGACGGGCCACGTCGGGGTCACGGGCTTGATCCATCAGGCAGTTGATCCAGCGCCGGACCTGGGCCTCGGGGCTGCGGTGCTTGGACATCTGATGGGTGGCGTACGACGCCAGGCGCCGGGTGCCGTCCTGGATGATCGCGTCGACGAGCTCGTCCTTCGAGCCGAAGTGCCGATAGAACGCGTTGTTCGAGAGCCCGGCGACGCGCACGATGTCGGACACGCGCGCCGATGACGTGTTGCCGAGGACGTCGCGACCGGCCTGCAGCAGCCGCTCGACCTCGTCCACCGCGACGAGCTCGCGCCGCTCCAGCGAGCGGCGGGCGACGGCCCGAGCGACCTCGGTGGTTCGGGCGGCGGCGGACGTGGCGGGGTCGGTGGGACTCATGCGGCTCGATGTGGTGCACCGGTGAGGAGAGCAGCAGAATTTGACTCTCGGTGTCGAGAATAGCATTCTTGGCGGCCGTGTGGCCGCAGCACACCGTTCCAGGAGGCAAGCATGGCATGGGACTTCTCGACCGATCCCGAGTTCCAGGAGAAGCTGGACTGGGCGGACGCGTTCGTCCGGGAGGAGGTCGAGCCGCTCGACCTGGCCTTCCCGCATCAGGAGTTCAACCCGCCGACGCCGGCGATCCGCTCGGTCATCGACCCGCTCAAGCAGCAGGTGCGTGACCACGACCTGTGGGCCGCCCACCTCGGGCCCGAGCTCGGCGGCCAGGGCTACGGCCAGCTGAAGCTGGCTCTGTTGAACGAGAAGCTGGGCCGCTCGACGTGGGCGCCGATCATCTTCGGCTGTCAGGCGCCTGACACCGGCAACGCCGAGATCATCGCCCATTACGGCACCGACGAGCAGAAGGCCACGTACCTGCAGCCGCTGCTCGACGGGGAGTGCTTCTCGTGCTACTCGATGACCGAGCCGCATGCCGGCGCCGATCCCACCATGTTCACCACGCGAGCCTGGAAGGACGGCGACGAATGGGTGATCGAAGGCGAGAAGTTCTTCTCCTCGAACGCCAAGACCGCCGCCTTCCTCATCGTCATGGCGGTCACGAACCCCGACGTGAGCGCGTACAAGGGCATGTCGATGTTCCTCGTGCCCACCGACACGCCGGGCATCAACATCATGCGCAACATCGGCACGATGGACGAGCCGATCGGCGAGGGCATCCACGGCTTCATCCGCTACGAGCAGGTCAGGGTTCCATCCAGCGCGCTGCTCGGCGGCGAGGGCGAGGCGTTCGCCGTCGCCCAGACCCGCCTCGGCGGCGGCCGCATCCACCACGCGATGCGCACCATCGCCCGCACCGGCCAGGCCTTCGACATGATGTGTGAGCGGGCGGTGTCCCGCACGACGAAGGGTTCGCTGCTCGGCGACAAGCAGATGGTCCAGGAGGCGATCTCCGACAGCTGGACCCAGATCCTGCAGCTGCGCCTGATGGTCCTGTACACGGCCTGGTTGATCGACGAGCACCACGACTACCTGAAGGTGCGCAAGGAGATCGCAGCCTGCAAGGTCGAGGCCGCCCGCGTCCTCCACGACGTCGTGTACCGGGCCCTGCACCTCCACGGTGCGCTCGGCGTGTCGAACGAGATGCCCCTGGCCCGGATGTGGATGAGCCTGCCCGCGATGGGCATCGTCGACGGGCCCACCGAGGTCCACCAGATCACGATCGCCCGTCAGGTCCTGAAGGACTACCGACCCGTGACGACGCAGTTCCCGAGCGCCCACCTCATCCCCCGGATCGATGCCGCCCGGAAGAAGTTCGCCGACGCGCTCGAGCTGCAGGTCGGGAACCTCTGATGGCCGTCACCGTCCTCGACGTCGACGATCTCGCCCGCCGGGCCGAACGCGCCCTCGCGCCGACCAGACCGGGCGCCAAGGTCTCCGACGTCGATCAGTTCACCGGCGGCACGTCCAGCCTCACCTATGGGGCGACGCTCGCCGAGCCCGGGGCCGCCGACCGGCGCATCGTCATCAAGGCCGCGCCTCCGGGCATCGAACCGGTCCGCAACCGCGACGTCCTGCGCCAGGCCCGCATCCTGCAGCTGCTGTCGTCGGTCGACGGCGTCGCCGTCCCCGAGATCCTCGCCACCGACGCCGGCGCCCCGGTGGAGGTGCCTCCGCTGTTCGTCATGTCGTTCGTCGACGGCGAGTCCTACGAGCCGCGCCTGGCCGCGACGGAGTCGTCGGCCACCAAGGAGCAGATCGGCGACCGGGCCGCGGCAGCGGCGACGATGGCGGCGCTGCTGCACGCCGTCGAGACCGACGATCCCCGTCTCGAGGGGGAGCGGATCACCGACCTCGTCGCGGAGGTCGGCCGGTGGTCCAAGGCGTTCTCGACCGTCGAGGACGACCTCCGGCCGGGCGCCGACGCGATCGAGGCCAAGCTGCTGGCGTCGATCCCCGAGCCACTGGCCCCGTCGGTCCTCCACGGCGACTGGCGACTGGGCAACATGCAGTGCAACGGCAGCTCGATCGACGCCGTCATCGACTGGGAGATCTGGTCGCTCGGCGACCGCCGCCTCGACCTCGGCTGGTTCCTGCTGCTGATCGACGAGAAGCACCCGAACTGCGTGCGCCAGGACACCGGTCTGCCGACACCGGCCGAGCTCGTGCGGAGCTACGAGGCGGCGACCGGCGTGACCGTGCAGGACCTGGCGTGGTTCGAGGCGCTCGTGCGCTACAAGCAGGCCGCGGTCTCGGCGCTGATCGCCAAGAACAACCGCAAGGTGCCCCAGCCGGGGGTCGACATCGACCGCATGGTCAACATCATCCCCCAGCTCCTCAGCTGGGCCGGCGACTTCGTCTGATGTTCTGACGCTGTTCCGGGGCCAGAAGTGGCCCCGGAA
>JBEVOM010000199.1:0-50997 GCA_040507575.1 Ilumatobacteraceae bacterium | reverse complement strand
AGGTGGACGGTCCCGGCGCCGTCAGTCACCGCCGGCAGGGCGTGTGCCGAGTGTGACCGCGGTCGTGTGGGAGGCGCCGCTGCGCTCGTAGGTGATCTTCACCTCGTCGCCGGGCTGATGGGCAGCGATGGCGGCGCCGAGGTCGTCTGGGGACGTGATGTTGCGGCCGTCGACCGCGGTGACGACGTCACCGGCCTCCACGCCAGCGGCCGCAGCAGGTGAACCAGCCGTGACCCGCACGACCTGGGCGCCGTCCGCCGCTGCGGAGCCCGCGCCGGCGGTCACCGGGCGGGTCGACACGCCGAGGAGCGCGTGGTCGGGGACCTGGCCGTTGCGCAGCTGGTCGATCAGCGTGCGCGCCGGGTCGATGGCGATCGCGAAACCGATGTTCTGGGCCTGACCGGCGATCGCCGTGTCGATGCCGATCACCTGCCCGTGCATGTCGAGCAGCGGGCCACCCGAGTTGCCGGGGTTGATCGCGGTGTCCGTCTGGAGCAGACCGGTGAGGTGCGTGCCGTTCGGCTCGGTCAGGGAGCGACCCGTCGCCGACACGATCCCGGTCGTCACCGTCGGGCTGCCGGACAGGTCGAGGGCGTTGCCGATGGCGACCACCTGATCGCCGACGTGCAGCGCCGACGAGTCGCCGAGCGGCAGCGCGGACAGGCCGGTGCGGTCGACCTGGAGGACCGCGAGGTCCGAACCGGGATCGGCGGCGACGACCGTGGCGGCGAGGCTCGTGCCGTCGCTGAACCGGGCAGTGATGTCCGACGCGCCGTCGACGACGTGGTCGTTCGTGACGAGGTAGCCGTCGGCGGACAGGACGAACCCGGTGCCCGCCGCCTGGCCCTCGACCTCCCGGCCGAACTCGTCGGTCTGGGCGATCGAGTCGTGGATCGACACGATCGCCGGCTCGGCGCCGCGCACGAGGGCGTCGATCGGGTTGGTCGGCGCGGCCGCCGCCGACGCGTCGCCGGTCGCTGGACCCACCGCTGCCGACGGATCCAGCGATCCGCCCCCGCCGTCGTGGTCGCTGACGGCCACGATGCCGCCGGCGACCAGCGCGCCGACCGCGGCGCCGATGGCGACGCCGGCGAGGAAGCGCCCCGGGCCGCGAGGTGGTCGAGCTGGCGGCGATGCCGGCCGTGGCGCCTCGGGCGGCAGCGTGGGTGGACGCTGCGCCGGGGGGTCGAAGTCGTGGCTGGTCCGTGGTCCGGTGAGCGTGTTCAAGCTCGGACCTCCTGTCGCATGAAGATGGTGTAGGCAGCGGCGAAGAGCACGATCGTCACGGCGACGAGTGCCACGACCTGCCACCAGGCGAGCACCAGGCTCTGGTCGAGCGGGAGACTGCTGGGGAGGGCCTGGTCCTCCGGTTGGACGACGACGATGCCCGTCGACTGCCGTGAGGGGTTGAGGAGGACGCCGGTGGCGTCCTTGTACAGCTGGTCGGGCGAGACGCGCCGGACGTTCAGCTCGAGGCGGGCGTTGGCCAGCACCTCCTCCGTCGTCGCATCGGCGTCGACGTGGCGGACGGAGTCGGCGACCACACCCGCTATCAGGCCGGCGAACATCGTGAGCACGAGCCAGATCGCGATCGCCGCCAGCGCCGCGGTCGCAGCCCGTCGGCAGACCACCGACAGCAGCAACGACAGGGCGAGCCACAGTGAGATGTAGACGACGGCGACGACGAAGAACGCGACGAGCCGCGCCGACTCGCTCCACGCCGGGCCGATGCCGAGCCGGATCGCCCCGTAGCCGCTGACGACGGTGATCAGGGAGGCGAGCGCCAGGGCGATGGCGCCGATGCCGGCGACGAACTTCCCGTTGATGATCTCGTCGCGGTGGATCGGCTGCGCCACGAGTCGGGGCAGCGTGCCCTGAGCCCGTTCGCCGTTGATGGCGTCGAATCCGAACGCGATCCCGAGCAGCGGTCCCAGGATCCCGAGGAACTCGTGGAACGCCGGCACGCGATCGGGCGAGAGCGTGAAGAGGTAGAGGAAGATCGACGGGGTCTGGGTGGCGGAGTCGGCGGCGTCGCGGATCGGACCGCTCGCCGAGTGGACGGCGGCGACGCCGGCGAGCGTCACGAGGATCACGAGGATCACGAAGCGCACCGAGTGGACGTGGTCGACGAACTCCTTGCGGGCGACGATGCGCCACCCACCGCGAGAGCGGCGAGCCTGACGGGCCTCCTGCGACCCGGGCGCCCGCGCCGACGGCGCGGTCGCCGGTGCCGCTGGTGTCGCCGCCGTCATGGCCCACCTCCTTCGGCGGCGTCAGGCGCCACGGCGAGCCCATCCGTCGCTGGGCCCTCCGGGTCGGCCCGGCGGAAGTAACGGTGGTAGATCGCGTCGAGATCTGCGCCGTCGCGCGTGAGGTGGGTCATCCGGCCGCCGGCATCGAGCACGATCCGCTGGAGGTCGTCGCGGATGTCACGGTCGGCGGTCACGTGCCATCGCCCCTCGCGGCGATCGGCGCCGACCACGCCGGGCACGGCACGCAGCGTCCGTGCCGCATCGGGCAGACCGACGACTCCGACGGTGAAGACCCAGCGGTCGGCGAGGTCGGCGGCGAGACCGTCGATCGTCCCGGACGCGACGAGCTTGCCCTTGACGAACACACCGATCCGGTCGCACACCTGCTCGACCTGGTGGAGCAGGTGCGACGACAGCAGGACGGTCACGCCCTGGTCGGCCCGCAGCCGCTCGACGAGCAGGAGCAGCTCCCGCACGCCTTCGGGATCGATGTTCACCGTGGGCTCGTCGAGGATGAGGATCGACGGATCCTTGACCAGCGCGTCGGCGAGCCCGAGACGCTGACGCATGCCCCGTGAGAACCCTCCGACCCGGCGGTCGCCGTCGTCGCCCAGCCCGACCTCGCCGAGGAGCTGGTCGACCCGTGCGGACACCGCGGCCCGGGGCAGGCGGTTCAGCTCGGCGGTGTAGCGCAGGTTCTGGCGCGCCGTGAGGTCGTCGTAGAACCCGACGTCGTCGGGGAGGTAGCCGACGCGGGACTTCACGGCGAGCGGCTCGCGGGTCGGGTCCATCCCGTCGACCCTGGCCCTCCCCGACGTCGGCTCCGTGAGGCCGAGCAGCATCAGGATCGTGGTCGTCTTGCCGGCGCCGTTCGGGCCGAGCAGACCGAAGACCTCGCCCCGGCGGACCGAGAGGTCGAGTGAGTCGACGGCGACCGTGTCGCCGTAGCGCTTGGTCAGGGCCTTGGTCCTGATCACGGCGTCGCTGCGCTCGCCGACCGGCGGTCGGGCCGACACGGCCGTCATCGCCGACCGAACTTCACGAACACGCCGGCGAGCGCGGCGAGGGCGACGACGATGACGCCGATGGCCACGATGCCGAGCGTCCGCGATCCCTGGACACCGAAGCGCAGGTCGAGGTTCGACGACTCGCTGCCGGCGCTCGAGCGGACGGTCAGGGCGTAGTCGCCGGCCACCGCGTCCTTGCCGGGCTTGATGATCGCCGTCACCTGGGCGGTCTCGTTCGGCTTGACCTCGGTGATCTCCTTCGGGTCGAAGGAGATGTCCCAGCCGGTCGGCGCGGTGCCGGCCATCTTGACGTCCTCGAGCGGAGCGGTCCCGCTGTTGGAGATGACCATCGGCACCCGCTTCTCGCTGTCGGCGTGGCCCGACACGTCGAGGCGTTGGTCCGACGTCGCCAGATCGAGCTTCGGCGTTCCGGTGACCTCGGCCGTGAGCTCGATGTTGCCGGTCGCCCCGTTGGCCGCGGTGACCGCGACGTCGATCGGGTAGGAGCCCTCCTCGACGGTTGCCGGTGGCGTCGCCGTCACCTTCACCGTGCTGTTCGCGCCGGCGTCGATGGTCACGGTCTCGGCCCGGGCCTCGGCGGTCGGTGACGCCGTCGCCGTCCACCCCTGCGGGCCGGTCGGAGCGAACGTGAACGTCTGCTGCTCCGGCGTGTTGTTGGTGACCGTGATGTTGTAGGAGAAGTCGGTCGCCGGGTCGCCCTTGAGCGACGGGAAGTCGGCGGCCAGCTCGATGCCGTTGTCGACCTGGGCGGCGACGTCGAGGGTGACGGTCATCGTCGACGTCCCGGCCGCGCCGTCAGTGCCGGTGACGGTGATCGGGTACGTGCCGGGCGCGGCCGACGCCGGCACGTCGATCTCGAGCGACGCCTTTGCCGGCGTGTCCGGTGCCGCCGTCACGGAGTGGATCACGAAGCCGCCGCCGCGCATCGTGGCCGTCCACCCGTCGGGCAGACCGCCGAGCGCGAGGTCGACGGCATCGGTCGACATGGTGGCCACGTCGACGTCGAGCTTGACCGTCGAGCCGGGTTGGGTCTCGATCGTCGGATACGGCGTCGTCAGGATGATGGGTCCCTCGGCCAACGCGGTGGTACCGGCCGCCAGCCCGCAGGCGACGACGGCAGCGGTGGCAGCGAGCGCGAGCAGGGACCGGCGGATCGAGGATGGCACCACCCGATCGTCGCCCCCGGCCGATGAGGGTCCGCTCAGCGCTCGATCAGCGCCAGGTAAGCGGTGAGCGACGGTTGCGGTCCGGATATTGGTCGGCGGTGCGACCAATATCCGGACCGAAACGCACTCAGACCGGTGTCGGCAGGGTCAGGCGGAAGACGGTCGGGTCCTCGTCGA
The DNA here is from genome assembly GCA_040507575.1 of Ilumatobacteraceae bacterium. Taxonomy (GTDB): domain Bacteria; phylum Actinomycetota; class Acidimicrobiia; order Acidimicrobiales; family Ilumatobacteraceae; genus JALZMG01. The sequence continues at coordinate 46,374 of JBEVOM010000199.1, read as the reverse complement.
GCAGGCTGAGGTGGCCGCCCTCGGACTCGGCCAACGTGCGGGCCAGGCGCAGCCCGATGCCGTGACCGGAATCGGCCCGCCGCTCGGAGAACGGGTCGGCGTCCGGTCGGGCCGGGCCGGCGTCGCGGACATCGATGTTGAGCACCCCGCTCGAGCGCCGGACGGCTACGACGACCCTGCCTCGGCCATGGACGAGCGCGTTGTCCAACAGCACGTCGAGGATGTGGCTGACGGCGATCGAGTCGACCTGGCCGACGTGCGTGCCGGCGTCGACGTCGATGTCGCGGCCGGCGGCCGCATAGCTCGGACGCCACCGGTCGCTGTGCTCGCGCACCAGCGCGGCGACGTCGCACCACGACGGCTCGCGCCCGTCGTGGCGGGCCAGCGCGAGCATGCTCTCGATCGTCGACTCCAGCCGGTCGAGCGCCCGCAGGCACTCGATGAGCACCGTCGCCCGGTCGGGGCGCGGGGCGTCGAGCTCGGCCTCGACGGCGACGCGCATCGCCGCGACCGGTGTGCGGAGCTGGTGCGAGACGTGCGAGGAGAACGAACGCTCGCGCTGCAGCAGCTCACGGATCCGTTCGCCGGCCTCGTTGAGCGAGACGCCGAGATCGTCGAGCTCGGCGATGCCGGTGGGGCCGGGCGCGGCGGCATCGGCGTGGCGCCCGAGGTCCGCCGCCCACGTCCTCAGGTCCTCGACCGGTCGGCTCAACCGGCGGGCCAGCAGCACGCCGATGACACCGGCGACCAGCAGCACGCCGACGGCGGCGGCGGCGAGGAGGGCAACGCTCTCGCGGACCCGCTGATCGCTCTCCGACCCCGGCTCGATGATCCGCACGACGAGTCCGGGACCGGCCGCGGTCATGCGCACCGGGACCGCGGCGACGAGGTCACCGGCGACGTCGCCCTCGGCGAACGTGCCCTCGAGGCCGACGTGCACGACGGCGTCGGCCCGCTCGGGCCCGACGCCGTCCGTCTTGGTCCCGTCGGGCAGGTAGACCGCGATGTCGTGCGACGAGTCGATGGCCGCGTTGACCTCGTCCATGTCGATCGGGCCGCTGGCCCCGATGCGGCTGGCGACGATGGACGCCTCGCGCTGCAGCTCGAGCAGTTCGCTGCGCTGGACCCGGCTGCGCACGGCGAGGGCGGCGGGGATGAAGAAGGCGAGCACGGCGAACGCCGTCAACCCGAGGGTGGTGAGCAGGATCCGCCGCCTCACGACGGCCCACCGTCGTCGAGGCGGTAGCCGACACCCCGGACCGTGGTGATCCTGCTCGGCTCGCCGGGCTGCTCGCCGAGCTTGCGGCGCACGGCGTTGATGTGGACGTCGAGCGTCTTCGTCGACCCCCACCAGTTCTCGTCCCACACGTCGTCGATGAGCTGCTCGCGGGTGACGACGACACCCACGTCGCGAGCGAGACGCTCGAGGACGTCGAACTCCTTGGGCCGGAGGGCGACCTCCACACCGGCGACGTGCACGCGCCGGGCGCCACGGTCGATCGCCAGGTCACCGACGACGGCGGCGCGCCGGTCGGCGAGCCGATCGGATCGGCTGGCGGCGAAGCGCAGGTGGGCGGCGACGCGGGCCAGGAGCTCGGCCAGGCGGAACGGCTTGACGACGTAGTCGACCGCCCCCATCTCCAACCCGACGACGACGTCGGCCTCCTCGCGCCGAGCCGTGAGGACGATGACGGGGACGTGCGGGTGGCGGCGGGTCAGCAACCGGCAGACCTCCTCGCCGTCGCCGTCGGGCAGGCCGAGGTCGAGCAGCACGAGATCGGGGATGTGGGCCTCCACGGCGGCGGCAGCAGCGGCCACCGACGGGGCCGTCTCGGCGTCGTACCCGCGGGACCCGAGCGCCCGGGCGAGGCTCGATGCGATCAACGGATCGTCCTCCACCACGAGCACCGACGCGGTCACGCCCTCACGCTACGGCGACCCGGCGCGTCCCGGCACGGCGGTCACCTGGTCGCGCCGCGCCTCACGGCCGAGACGCTCCGACGGCGCGGCAGGGACGCCGGCGGGCCACCATGTCGGGTCATGGATCTCGGGCTGTTCAGCATCAACATGGGTCCGCGCTGCCGGCCCGAGGCGCTCGTCGCCGCCGCCCTCGCCGCCGAGTCGGCCGGCTTCGAATCGCTGTGGGCCGGCGAGCACGTCGTCCTGCCCGACCCGCAGGTGCCGCCGTCCCCGATGGCACCACAGGACCCGTCGTTCGATCCGCTGATCGGTCTGACGTTCGCCGCCGCCGTGACGACGCGGATCCGCCTGGCGACGGGCATCGTCATCCTCCCCCAGCGCAACCCGGTCGTGCTGGCCAAGCAGATCGCCAGTCTCGACGTCCTCAGCGGCGGACGCTTCACGTTCGGCGTCGGCGTCGGCTACCTCGAGCCGGAGTTCCGGGCGATCGGCGCACGGTTCGAGGACCGCGGACCGGTGACGGACGAGTTCCTCGATGCCATGGCCAGCCTCTGGTACGACCCCCATCCCGAGCACCACGGCAACCTCGTCGACTTCGCAGGCGTGGACGCCCACCCGCGACCGGTGCAGGCGCCGATCCCGGTGGTCGTCGGCGGTCATTCGCCCGCGGCGCAGCGACGGGCCGTCGCGCGCGGGCACGGCTGGTACGGGTTCTCGATGACGCCCGAGACCGCCGGCCGCAGCATCGACGCGCTGCGGTCCGCGGCGAGCCAGGTCGAACGGCCCGCCGAGCTCGGCGAGCTGGAGGTCACGGTGACGCCACACGGCCGGCTGACACCGCAGACCGCGGAGGCGTTCGCCGCGCTCGGCGTCCACCGCCTCGTGATCATCCCCGACCCGAAGTCGGACGACCCGCGTCCGAGCATCGACGCCGCGGTGGCTGCCGTCGCCTCGATCGGCGGCTGATCGCCGGTCGATGGTGACCGCGGACCGGCGCGTCAGTCCCAGGCTCGGTTGGTCGCCGGCATGCCGCTGGCCCCGTCGGCGGACGGGACGACGCCGAGCACCTGGTGCACGGCGATGCCACCGTCGGTGAAGCCGATGACCGAGCCGGTCATGTAGAGCCGCCAGACCCGGGCCCGCTCGAGGCCGACGAGCGCGACGGCATCGTCCCAGCCGGCTTCGAGGTTGGCGACCCACGCCCGCAGCGTGAGCGCGTAGTGCTCGCGCAGCGATTCGACGTCGCGGACCTCGAACCCGGCCCGCTCCATCGCCAGCACCGAGTCACCGACGTCGATCAGCTCGCCGTCGGGGAACACGTAGCGCCCGATGAACGACGTCCGCCCGAGCTTCGAGCCCCCGACCGAGCTGATCGCGTGGTTGAGCAACCGGCCCTGCGGCGCGAGCACCGAGTGCAGGATCTCGAAGTAGTCGGCGAGGTGCTTCGCTCCGACGTGCTCCGACATCCCCACCGATGACACGGCGTCGAACTGCTCGCCGCGCACGGCGCGGAAGTCCTGCAACCGGATCTCGACGCGGTCGGCCACGCCGGCCTCGGCCACGCGTTGGCGGGCCAACGCAGCCTGGGCCTCGCTGATCGTGATGCCGACGACGGATACGTCGTGGTGGGTGGCGGCGTGGATCGCCATCTGCCCCCAGCCGCAGCCGACGTCGAGCAGCCGGCCACCGGGCCGCTCGTCGAGGCCGAGCTTGCGACAGACCAGCTCGTGCTTGGCCGCCTGCGCGGCCGCGAGATCCATGCCGGGATCGCTGAAGCGGGCACACGAGTACGTCATCGACGGGCCGAGCACGATCCGGTAGAAGTCGTTGCCGACGTCGTAGTGGTGCCCGATGGCCTCGGCGTCGCGCCGCAACGAGTGGCGCCAGCCCTTCATCCTGGCCTCGGCGGCGGGGGGAGGCAGCGGCGGGCCGATCATGCCGAGCCGCTTGGCCGCACGGGCGATGGCCGGCAGCGCCGACACCGCGGGTTGCGCCTCGCGCATGACGTCACGGAGTGCGGGGACGACCTCGTAGAGGTCGCCGTCGACGTCGAGCTCGCCGGAGACGAAGGCCCGGGCGAAGCCGAGCTCGTTCGGGCTCCACAGGATGCGGCGCAAGGCGTCGGGTGAGCGCACGTACAGCGTGGCGATGGCGTCGGGTCCATCGGCGCCGACGATGCCGCCGTCCCAGAGCCGCACCCGCACCGGTGGTCGTGGCCCGAGCAGCGCCTCCACCACGGGGCCGACCACCTCGGCCACCGGCACCGCATCGAGCTCGGTCGCCGTCGACGAGATCGTGGACATGAGAGCCTCCTTCCCCTTCCGCCCGCAAGTATGTCGCCCCCGGCGGCGTCGATCACGCCGACGTTCCGATCGGTCGGGATGGGTCGCTGATCCAGCCCGACCACGACGGCGCGTACAACGCGGCGCCCGGGAACCCGGCGACCTCGAGGGCGAAGATCTCGTGGGCTGCGGTCACCCCGCTGCCGCAGTAGACGGCGACCGGCCGACCGACCGCGACGCCGAGGGCGCTGAACCGCGCCGCCAGCGTGTCCGGATCGGCGAAGTGTCCGTCGGCGTCGAGGTTGGCCGCAGTCGGCGCGCTCAGCGCGCCCGGGATGTGCCCGGCGATCGGGTCGACCGGCTCGGACTCGCCGCGGTACCGCTCGGCCGATCGCGCGTCGAGCAGCACGCCGACGGCGCCGGCCGCCACCTCGTCCGCCGACACGGTCGGCATGCCATGCAGCTGGGGCGGTGCGTCGACGACGGCCGGTCGAGGCACCGCCGGACCGGCCTCGAGGGGCCCGCCCGCGGCGCGCCACGCACCGAGCCCGCCGTCGAGGACCCGGACGTGGTCGTGGCCGATCCACCGCAGCATCCACCACAGGCGGCACGCGCTCATGCCACCGCTGTCGTCGTACGTGACGACGAGGTCGTCCGGGCCGACGCCCCACGACGCGACCTGGGCGGCGAACACGTCCGGGTCGGGCAGCGGGTGGCGGCCACGCGCCGGGTCGTGGGGACCCGACAGCTCGGACTCGAGGTCGACGAAGCGGGCACCCGGCAGGTGGCCGGCCAGGTGCTCGGCGCGAGGACCGGACCGTTCGTCGACCTGCTGGCCGGCCGCGCTGAGCGACCAGCGGACGTCGAGCAGCACCGGCGGGTCAGGGGTGGCCAGGAGGCCGGCGAGCTCCCGTGCGGTGATCAGTGGCGACGTCATCGCGCCACCTCACCACGCCTGCCGATCTCCGGCAAGGGGGCCACCGCCGACGCGCGATCCTCCGGGCAGCGCAGGACGAATCAGATCGGCCAGGCGTAGCATCGCAACAGAAAGAAGGTGCGGTGTGGCCATCGCGTGGATCGTTGCCGGAGTCGTGCTGCTGGCGGTCGAGCTGTCGCACTTCGCCTTGTACGCCCTCTTCGTCGCCGTCGGCTGCTTCGCGGCGGCCATCGTCGCCGTCGTCGCGCCCGACGCCGTCGGCGTCCAGGTCGCCACGACCGTCGTCGTGACGGCGGCCGGCATCCTGCTCGTGCGACCGCACATCAGCTCGACGCTGGCCCGCCACGGCGGCCACCGGGGGCGCGGCGTCCACGGCGGCTTCGTGGGTCAAGAGGTCGTCACGATCGATCGGGTCGGTGGGCCGGGCACGCCCGGACACGTGTTGCTCGCCGGGGAGCGTTGGCTGGCCGTCAGCGGCGCCGACGTGCCGTTGCCGACAGGCACGACCGTGCTCGTCACCGGCGTCGAGGGGACGACGTTGGTCGTCTGGCCGGCCGACGGCCACCTGCCGTTCGACCCGGACGGCCCGGACGGCCCGGCGATGGCGCACGGAGCCGGGGAGGTTCAGAACGGGGCGACGGACGACGCGCCGATCGTCGACGAAGGAGAGAGGTGACCGCATGCCACATGTGGAGGAGCTGGGGATCGACACCGGCGGGATCATCGGTCTGGCGCTCGCCGCGCTGATCGTCGTCGTGCTGCTGATGGCGTTGCGCCAGATGGTCAACATCGTCCAGCAGGGGCAGGTCGGCGTCGTCAAACACCTCGGCGAGTACCGCAAGACGCACGAGCCGGGCCTCGTGATCATCGCCCCGTTCGTCGACTCGTTGCAGCGGGTCGACATGCGTGAGATCCCGCGTCCCGGCGATCGCCAGGACGTGATCACGAAGGACAACGTGGTCGTCACCGTCAACGCCACGATCTTCACGCAAGTGGTCGTGGCTCAGCAGGCGCTGTTCAGCATCGCCAACTTCGACATCGCCATCGATGCCCTGGCCCGCACTGCGCTGCGTTCGGTGATCGGCACGATGACGCTCGACCAGGCGCTGTCGGAGCGGGAGCGGATCAACACCGACGTGCAGGAGCAGATGGAGTCGGTGACCGACAAGTGGGGCATCCGGATCAACCGCATCGAGATCATCGAGATCGCCCCGCCGCCCCAGATCCTCCAAGCGCTGGCGCTGCAGAAGCAGGCCGACCAGGAGAAGCGGGCCAAGATCCTGCAGTCCGAGGGCCAGCAGCAGTACGCCATCAACGTGGCCGAGGGCGATGCGCAGGCATCCGTCCGAGCAGCCCAGGGTGAGCGCCAGTCGGCGATCCTGCGGGCCGAGGGCAACCGGCAAGCGGCCATCCTCGAGGCCGAAGGGCGGGCCCAGGCGATCGAGACGGTCTACGGCGCGATCAAGCGTGGCGAGCCCGATCCGACGCTGGTCGCCATCCTGCAGCTCGACGCGCTGGCCAAGTTCGCCGACAGCGACAACGCCAAGATCGTGGTGCCGTTCGAGTCGGCCGGCCTGCTCGGCGCGGCCCAGACACTGCGCAGCGTCCTCGGCGCGGCACCCACCAACGGAGACGTCCCGCACCGGGTCTGAGCGTCCCGGGCGGTCAGCTCTGCTCGTCGACCACGAGCACGTCCCGGAGCCCACGGCCGACCGTGCTCACGCGGTACTGCCGCGGCTCGCCGCGGTAGTAGCGCGACGCCCAGGTCGAGCCGAGCGGTTCGCCGGCGATCGGCATCCGCCACGACGTCACCGTGGACTCGTCGAGGGACACGGCCACGAGCGCCCGCGGTTCGTCGTGGGTCATCTGCCGGTACGCCTCGTCGTAGCGGTACAGGTCACGGCCCTGATCGTCCTGCCCGACCGGACCAGGACCATCGGGGTCCGGCAGCGGCAGGCGCAGATCGCGCCACGCGTCGTCCTGCCCGGGTTCGAACAGGATCCTGGCGACGCCGCGGACGGTGATCTTGGGCAGCGGGTAGCGCTGGTCGTCGATGGTCAGGCAGACCCGGGGATCGCGGCGGATGTTCTCCAGCCACGACACCCGCTCCCGTGCCGTCATCATGATCTGGCCCTCGTGGTACACGAACCCGAGCGGCACGACGAGGGGCGCCCCGTCCTCGTCGATCGTGGCGATGCGCACCATCCCGAACTTCGTGAGGAGGCTCTCCATCTCCTCGGGCGTCAGCTTGGGCATGTCAACGACCTCCATGTCGAGCGGGTCGAACCAGTCGAACGGGGCACGGCGTCATCGCAGCACGCTCGCGGCGATTCGCTCCAGCGCGGCTCGCGCCGTCGCCTCGTCGGTGACGGTCGGCATCGAGACGAGCACGCGATCGGCGCCGGCCTCCGCGAAGCGCTCGACGACGTCACGCCGCACGACCTCGCGCGTCGACGTGTCGCCGTCCACTTGATCGCCACGGATGATCGCGGTGATCTGCAGGCCGGAAGGATCGCGGTCGGCATCGGTGGCGGCGCGGTCGAGCATGGCCCGTCCCTCCCGCACGGTGGCCGGTCCCGACGTGACCGTCGGCGGGGTCACGAACGCGGGGATCCACCCGTCGGCGCAGCGGATGATGCGGTCGCACACCCTGCGGCTGAGCCCGGCACCGATCAGCACCGGTGGCCCGCCGGGGGTCGCCGGCGGCGGGAACAGCTGCACCGGCGGCACCGTGAAGAACTCACCCGCGTAGGTGACCGTCTTCTCCGTCCAGAGCTTCTTCATCACTTCGATCGACTCACACGTCTGCGCCCAGCGGTGGTCGAAGTCGCCGCCGAGGAGCTCGCACTCGATGCGGCTCCAGCCGACGCCGGCTCCCACGACGACCCGCCCGCCGGCGTAGAGGTCGATGGACGCCAGCTGCTTGGCGAACAGGACCGGGTTGTGCTCGGGCACGAGGAACACCGCGCCGCCGACGACGAGGCGCGTCGTCAGAGCCGTCGCCCGGGCCAGCATCACGGTCGTGTCCTGGAAGAACGGGACGCCGTGCTCATGGACGCCGTAGCCGGCCTGCTCGACGGGCCGGATCGGGTGCTCGCCGTAGAACAGCGACTCGAAGCCGAGCTCCTCCGCGATCACCGCGACGAGGCCGCCGTCGACATCGGGGATGGGGTGGGGTGGCGTCGGCGGGCGGCTGACGCCGATCCTGATCGTGCCATCGCCCCCTGCACTCACGGGCGCCGAACCTACCGGAGCAACCCGTGACGCCCCCGCACGGAGCCGGCGGAACACGACGCGCGCCAGGACGGTTGCACCGATCCCACGACCGATGGAGGTTCGGCATGCCGACGATCGATCTCGGACCACTCGGAGCGGTGCTCAGCCCGGCCGAGGACGGGTACGTCAGCCGGGCCGCCGAGCTGGAGCAGGCCGGCTATTCGACGATCTGGATCACCGGCGGGCCGATGTCCGACCTGTCGCAGCTCGCCGACGTCGTACGAGGCACGACGACCGCGACGATCGCCAGCGGCATCATCCCTGTCGTCCGGTTCCCGTCGTACGACGTGATCACGCTGTACTCGTCGCTGCGCGACACCCACCCGGGGCGCTTCGTCGTCGGCCTCGGCGGGGCCCACGGTCCCGACCCGATGGGCACGCTGAGCTCGTACCTCGACCGCCTCGACGGCGCCGTGCCACAGGAGGCCCGGGTGATGGCCGCGCTCGGCCCGCGCATGGTGGAGCTGTCCCGGGACCGGGCCAGCGGTGCGTTCCCGGTGCTCGTCACCCCCGACTACGTCGCCGAGATGCGGTCCCTGCTCGGCGCCGACAGCACGCTGGCCGTCGAACAGCTCGTCGTGCTCGAGGACGACCCGGCGACGGCACGGGCTCTGGCCCGCAACCCGCTCGGCTTCCTCGGCGCGGTTCCCGCGTACCAGGCGAGCTTCCGACGCCAAGGCTTCTCGGCCGACGAGGGAGCCGACCTGAGCGACCGCCTCGTCGACGGCCTGGTCGCCTGGGGTGACGACGATGCGATCTCGGCCCGCCTCGGCGCGCTGCGGGCGTCCGGCGCCGACCATGTCGCGATCAGCGTCGTGGCGGACGGGTCGGTGACGCTGGAGCAATGGGAACGGGTGGCCACCCTCGCCGCGTGAGGTGCGGCACCGGTCGCTCGTCGCCGCCGACGGGTGCGACCATGGCGGCGATGAGCGCCGACGCACCGAGCGTGCTGTCCCACGTCGCCGACGGCGTCGCCACCGTCACGTTGAACCGTCCGCACCGGCTCAACGCGTTCGACGATGCCATGGGCCGTACGTTCGACGCGACCATCGTCGCGTTGGCGACCGACGCCGACGTGCGGGTCATCGTGCTCACGGGCGCCGGGCGCGGCTTCTGCTCCGGCGTCGAGATGGCCCAGCTGGCGGCGAACGAGGACGGTCGCTCGAGTGGCGCCCCGCCACCCGATCGTCCGGACCCGGTCTTCGATCCGCTGGTCCCGGCCGCGGCCGAGCTCCGCAACCGCTACGTCATCGGCTTCGCGATCCCCCAGCCCGTCCTCGTCGCCGTCAACGGCGCATGCGCCGGGCTCGGCCTGTCCATCGCCGCGTCGTGCGACGTGCGGTGGGCCTCGAGCGAGGCGTTCTTCACGACCGCGTTCTCGCGTCGTGGCCTGACGGCCGAGATGGGCCTGGCTGCGACGCTGCCCCCGATCGTCGGTCAGGGCGCGGCCGCGGACCTGCTGTTGTCGGCGCGACGGGTACCGGCCGACGAGGCCCACAGGATGGGACTGGTGAGTGCGGTGCACGAGCCGGCCGAGCTCCTGCCGGCGGCCCTCGAGTGGGCGGCCGACGTCGCCACGAACGTGTCGCCGCGCTCGGTGCGCGTCATCAAGCGCCAGCTGCTCGCAGCTCGTGACCAGACGCTTGACGCGGCCATCACGTCGGCGTACCGGGAGGCCGGACGCAGCCTGCGCTCGGCCGATTTCCGCGAGGGCGTCCGGCACTTCGTCGAACGTCGGCCGCCTCGTTTCACCGGGAACTAGCGGCGTCCGACGCCGCCGCCCGGCGAGCCGACTTCATCTCCTCGAACACCATCTGCATCGACAGCGACATGTTGTTGACCTCGACGTCCAATGCCGCCTCCATCGCCGCGTCCTCAGCTGTGTTGAGGCTGGACTTCATCAGACGCCAGCACGACGGGTAGTTGGCGGCGAGGCGGTGGGCGACGGCGAACGTCTCGGCCCGCAGGTCGGCGTCGGCGAAGAGCCGCGTGTACAGCCCGTAGGCGAAGGCCTGCTCGGCGTCCAGCCGCTCGCCGAGGAGGAACAGCTCGCGCGTCCTGGCCGAACCGATGTTCCGGGTCCAGAAGTACGTCGCGCCGTAGTCCCCGGCGAAGCCGCGTTGGTCGAACGCGGTGAGGAAGACGGCCGTGCGACCGGCGAAGCGCAGGTCGCACGCCCCGATCAGCCCGACACCGGCACCGGCGACCGGTCCGTTGACCATGGCGATCGTCGGCTTGCCCATGTCGTGGAGCATCCGCGACGTGTCGACGAAGCGTCGGCCCCGGGCGATGCGGGCGTCGAGGCGGGCCAGTTCGGGTTCGGCGACCCGCGATGCGGCCGCGCCGAGGTCGCCGCCCGAGCAGAAGCCGCGCCCGGCGCCGCTGAGCACGACGACGCGCACGTCGTGGGCGAGCGCCGCCGCGGCCACGGCCGCATGCAGCTCCTCCATCAGCTCGGCGTTCATCGCGTTCAGCGTGTCGGGCCGGTTGAGCGTGATCAGCGCGACGCCGAGGTCGTCGACCTCGTACAGGACTGCGGCCATGGCGGCACCGTACCGGTGTCGACGGCGCCCTCACAGGTACCGTCGCTTGACCAGCCACCGGTAGCAGAACCAGCCCCAGATCGGCGGGAGGTAGAAGCTCACGAAGCGGTAGGCCAGGGCGATCGCGAACGCCGTCTCCGAGGGCAGCCCTGCCGTCGTCAGCCCGTACGTGAGACCGGCCTCCGAAACGCCGATGCCGCCGGGGATCGGCAGCAGCCCGGCGAACAACGACACGACGGTGTTGATCAACAGCAGCTGCGACAGCGGCAGCTCCTCGTTGAAAGCCTCGACACACGCCGCGAACGCGACGGCGAAGAGCACCTGCGCGAGGAGGTTGCCGCCGACGAGCTGCAGCACGCGGTGCGGTGAGCGCAGCACCTGCAGCGATGCTCTGGACTGGTGGAGGACGGCCATGATCCGCCGCCGCACGGCCGGGACGGCGAGGGCGACGACCACGGCGACCACGAGCACCCCGACGATCACGAGTGCGATCGTGAAGATGCCGCTGGTGTCGGACACGCTGGCGCTCAGGTCGAGGTCGAGGTCGGACGCGAAGAACAGCACGACGAAGATCACGATCTGCACGACGAAGCCGGACACCGAGTCGATCACACCGGCCGTCATCGCCATCGCCGGCGGGACGCCGAAGCGCTGGAAGAACCGGACGTTGATCGCCACCCGCGCCGCCGTGCTGGGGATCGCCAGGTTGACGTAGCAGATGGCGAACTGCAGGGCGGTGAGCGGACCGAGCGGGAGTGGACGCTCCAGCGAACCCATCGTGCTGATGGCCGCCGGGATGCGCGGGAGCTGAGCCAGGACCAGCGCGAACGCCAACCACCACCAGCGGGCATCCTTCAGCTCGTCGGCGAACGAATCCAGGTCCATGCCGCTGAACGCCCCGATGAGCGCGTACGCGGCGACCACCAACAGCAGCAGGTTGAGCAGCGAGCCGGCGGTGACGCGGCGGAGCCTGATCAACTGCTGCTCGTCGGCGCCGAGGGCGACGCGCAGCCGGTTGCGGACGTCGTCGAGGTCGATCTCGGCATCGTCGAGCGCGTCGCGCACGCCGGGCGCCGCGGCCGCGGTCTGCAGGTACGGCAGCATCGCCAGCACGTCGGCATCGGCGAGTCGCCGACGCAGCGCGGCGACTGCCCGCTCCTCACCGGCCAGCACGATCGTGAGGGCCAGCGCCTGGGCCTCGTCCTGGTGACGGTCGGACCGGGTCTCGGCGACCGAGGCGGACGAGAGGTCGCCGAAACCGACGGAACCGTCATCGCGCACGAGGATCCGGTCGAGGTCGATGCGGCCGTGGGCGATCCCGGCGTCGTGCAGCCGGTCGAGGTCGCGCCACCACCCGTCCAGCGCGTCGTCGGTCACGTCGTCGACCTGGGCGGAGGCCGGGTGCCCGTCTTGGCGGACGACGACCAGCGCATCACCCTTGCCGGCGCTGCCCGCCGTGACGAGCACAGGGATCCGGACGCCAGCGCGTTCCGCGAGCAGCGTCATGAAGCCCTCGTGTTCGACCAGTTCGATCCTGCTCAGGCGGGCCGTACGGCGGGCCCCGCGATACCAGGCGAGTCGCCAGAGGTTGGCCATCAGCTGGGCGTCCCACGCATCGCGGCCGTACACCTTCACGTCGATCGGGCCGGCGGCGTCGGAGCCGACGAAGCGGACGACGCCACCGGACTGCATCGTGGCCTGGGTGAGGTCGCTGGCGTCGACCCCGAGCTCGTCGAGCGCCAACTCGATGCGCGACGCGGTCGGCCGCCCACCGGGCGATCCGACCACCAGGTGCACGACGGCAGCGGCGAGGAGTCCGAGGAAGATGGCGGCCGACGCTCCGGTGGCGCGCGCCGCACCGAGGAACAGCACGGCGACGACCTGCCCCAGGAGCAGCCACCGACCGAAGTCGCGGAACGGGCGGCTGAGGTGGGGCGAGGCGACGGCGATGGCCGCTGCGGCAACGGTGATCGCGCCGGGCGGGTAGACCGGTGGACCGTCCAGGTCGGCCAGCCGGGCCACCACGTCCCACGGGTCGTCGGTCACCCAACGGCCGAGCAGCACGGCGAGGAACACGGCGACGACGACACCAGCCGCGATGTCGCGCGCCAGCGTCGGGCGCCGCCGGACGATTGCCGCGACGAGGACCACGAGCGCCCAGGCGATCGGCGCCCATGCCAGCAGCTCCCACAGCGGATCGAGGAACGGAGGGAACTGGGCCAGGAGGTCGGTCCACCCGGCGTCGAGATCGGCCCCGATCCCGGCCACGACCGACGTCACGATGAGCGCGACCACGCTGAAGGCGGCCATCGCCACGTCGGTCGGCCGGCGGGCACGGGGATCGTGGAGGCCTGAGGCGAACAGCAACGGACCGGTGGGCGGGCGCCGCTGACCGGCCATCGCCGGATCGTACGTTTCCGCCATCGCGGCTCGAGGGATCCATGTCCGGTCGGTCGGGAACCCCGCGTGACGGTGTCACCGACCCGGAGGAGGATCACGTTGGAGGAGGTTCGTCGGGCGGGCGGCTCTGACCCGCCGACCGCTCGGTCATCCCGGTCACGCGCACGGACTGCGGGCTCGCCGGCGGACCTCCGGCTCTGAGCATCTCCGGTCGGTCGGTCACGAGCAGCAACGCCGGCAGCAACGCGAGGCAGAGCACCGGCAGCACCTCGACCTGACGACGATCGTCGCCGCCATGAACAGGCTGAACCATCCGCTGCGACTGACGACGAGCGTCATCCCGAGGACTCGGCGGCGACGGCCACCGACGTCGGCACCCCCGACGATCGCGTCGGAACGCAGCCCGACTGCGACCAATTCGCACAGCGAGTACGTCCAGAACCTCGTCTCCGCGCCGTGACGCCGGATGCGCCGCCCGTGTTCGACCTCCGTCGGCCGTCGCGGGAGTCGTAGCGTCCGGCGCGTGATCATCATCTTCGCCGGCACGATCGCGCTCGATCCCGAGGAGCGCGACCGTTACATCCAGCTTCGTCTCGAGCCGACCGCCAGGTACCGAGCGATGGTCGGCACGCTGCACTACTCGATCACCGCCGACGCGGTCGATCCCACGCTGGTGAACGTGTTCGAGTGCTACGAGAGCGAGGAGGCGCTCGAAGCGCACCGGGCGGTGCACACGCCGAACACCGAGGTTCCGGTGCGCTCGTACGACCTGTACCGGTACGAAGCGACGCGGGCGCCACTGAACGTCGGTTGACCTGGCCCGCGCCGGAGGCGGTGCTGCCGGCGACCGCAGGTGGCCCCGCAAGATCGGCGCGCCGCTCATCGAACGAGTCGCCGCCTTGCTCGCCGGCCGGAGGGCGCCGCTGTTCGTGGCGTTGGACGGTCGGCGTGGCGCCGTGGCGGCTGCCGTGAACCGAGCGCACCGCGCCGTCGTGTGCCACTGCGAGTGGGTCAGCCCGTTGGCGGCGAGGCGGTCCATCGTCGGCATGTTGATCCGTCCGCCGTACGGCGACCGCGCCGCCTGGCCCGTGTCGTCGTACAACACGACGAGCACGGCCGGGGCCTCCTCGGGCGGCCAGGAACGCGGGCCAGTCCGCCGTCGAGTCCCGGCGTCGAGCTCGATCCTTCGTTGAACGACTTGGGCACGACCTCTCCGATCGTCGCTGCCGACCGGACGCGATGCCGGTGCCGGCGGTCACGTAGGGGGTCCCCTACAGTCCGACATGTAGGAACTCCCCTTGCTGACACGCGACCTGGGCCTGTGGTCCCGCCGACCGGGTTGACGCTCGATGAGGGGACCGATCCGTGACGGGCCCCGGTCTCGCCGACCGGTTCGTCGCAGTCGGCGGATGGGTCCGGTCGCGCGGCCCCGAGCACCGCCACTTCCGCGCCGACCTGCTCGCCGGGTTGCCCGTCGCCGTCAGCGGCGTCCCCGACGGCATGGCGGCCGGCGTGCTGGCCGGCGCGAGCCCCGTCCACGGTCTCTACGCCAGCTTCGCCGGTCCCATCACCGGGGGGCTGTTCTCCAGCACCCGCCTGATGGTGATCACGACCACGAGCGCGGCCGCGCTGGCCGCCGGCTCGGGCGTGTCGGGCGTCGCCGAGGCCGATCGTGGCGCCGCCCTCGTCCTGCTGACCCTGATGGCCGGCGCCCTCATGGTCGTGGCCGGGATCCTGCGGCTCGGTCGCTACACCCGGTTCGTGTCCCATTCGGTGATGCTCGGCTTCCTCACCGGCATCGCCGTCAACATCGTGCTCGGCCAGCTCTCCGATCTCACCGGCGCACCCGCCGAGGGCAGCACGAACCTGCAGAAGGCGATCGACGTGATCCTGCACCCCCGCACGTGGGACCCGGCGACGCTGCTCGTCGGCCTCGCCGCGCTCGCCATCCTCGTCGCGATGGCCCGGACCCGGCTCGCCATCGTCAGCTCGCTCGTCGCGCTCGCCGTGCCGACCGCCGTGGTGCTCCTCGCCGGCCTCGACAGCGTCGCCCAGGTGAGCGACAGCGGGGCCATCCCGCAAGGGTTCCCACTCCCCGAGCTGCCTGACCTCGGGCAGTTCTCGCTGTCGTTGCTGGCAGCAGCCGCGGCTGTCGCAGCAATCGTGCTGGTGCAGGGCGCCGGCGTGGCCCAGTCAGCACCCAACCCCGACGGACCGTCGGCGTCCAACCAGGACTTCGTCGCCCAGGGCGCCGGCAACCTGGCATCGGGGCTCTTCGGCGGCATGCCGGTCGGCGGGTCCGTCGGCCGGACCGCCCTCAACGTGACAGCCGGCGGTCGGACCCGGTGGGCGGCGATCCTGTCGGGCGTGTGGATGCTGATCATCCTCGTCGCCTTCTCGGGCGTGGTCGGCGAGGTGGCGATGTCCACACTGGCCGCGATCCTCGTGTTCGCCGGCATCAGGTCGATCCGCGTCCACCAGATCGTCACGATCCTGCGCACGGGCCCGAACTCGCAGATCGCGGTGATCAGCACGTTCGCGGCAACGCTGCTCCTGCCGGTCGCCGCGGCCGTCGGGATCGGCGTGGTCATCTCGTTGCTGCTGCAACTGAACCAGGAGGCCATGGACCTCGCCGTGGTGCAGCTCGTCGTCGACGACGACGGCCGGTTCGTCGAGCAGCCGCCGCCCACCCATCTGCCGAGCGACGAGGTCACGGTGCTCGACGTGTACGGAAGCTTGTTCTACGCCGGCGCCCGGACGTTGCAGGCCCAGCTCCCCGACCCGACCGGCTCCTCGCGACCGGCGGTCGTCCTGCGGCTGCGCGGCCGCACCACACTCGGCGCGACGTTCTTCTCGGTGGCGTCGAGCTACTCCGATCGGTTGCGCGAGGTCGGTGGTCGCCTCTACCTGACCGGGATCGACCCGGAACTCGCCGCCCGACTGCGCAAGCCGATCAAGGATCCGTTGGCCGGACACGCCCGCATCTACGAGGCCTCGCCGGTCGTCGGTGCGTCGACGATCCACGCGCTCTCCGACGCGACGACGTGGATCGTCGGCGCGCAGGAGCCCACGCCGTGAGCGAAGGCGGCGGGGCCGCCGAGGAGGTGTCCGGTGCCGATGCCGCGTCGGGTCGCGACCCGGCGCCGGCGACCCGGCGGTTGACGGAGATGCAACGGCGGGAGCTGAGCAGGGCGATCGCCAAGACGTTGGCACGAGCGATCGGCAGCGCCGTGCTCCTGCTCGTGGCGTACTACGTCATCCCGCTCGGCTCCGGTTCGGACGTCGCCGTCGGCGCCAAGGTGGTGCTGGCCGGGGTGCTCGTCGTGGGCCTGGTGGCGTGGGAGATCCGCGCCGTCAGCCGGTCCCACCTGCCGCAGCTGCGGGCCATCGACGCACTCGCCGTCACGGTCACCGTCATCGTGGTCGCGTTCGCCTGGGCGTACATCCACCTGTCCCGACACGACCCGGATGCCTTCAACGAGTCGCTCGGCCGGACCAGCTCGCTCTACTTCACGCTGACCACGCTCGCCACGATCGGCTACGGCGACATCCACGCCACGACCGACGTCGCCCGCATCGCCGTGATGGCGCAGATGGTGTGCAACGTCGCCGTGATCGGTGCATCGGTCAAGCTGATCATGGGCACGGCCAGGTACCGGCTGGGCATCCCACACCAACCGCGCCCGTGACGCTCGTCCCGACGCCGGGCAGCGTTCGACTCCCGTCCGGGCGGTGCGTTCAGCGGCGCCGGGCAGGGGTCGCCGGCGTGGCTCGACGCGAACCCAACCACTTCCACAGGGCAGTGACGACGACGGCGCCGACGAACGACCCGATCAGACCGCTCGGTCGCAGCTCGAGACCGTCGCCGGCGACGAGGCTGATCAGCAGGCCACCGACGAACGAGCCGACGAGACCGGCGACGAGCGCCATCGCCCAGTCGAAGCCTGGGCCGTCGCGACCGAGGACGAGCTGGGCGAGCGCGCCGACGAGCATGCCGAACACGATGATGCCGAGGATGAGCATGGGGCAGTCCTTCCGGACGGGTCGCAGGGGATTGGTGGGCGGGTGGTGGGGGGGATGGTGGGCGGGTGGGGGGGCGATGGTGGGCGGGTGGCGTGTCGCCGCGCAGCGACGCCTGGATGGTAGGGCGCCGAGCGCGATCGGTCACGGGGGTGGCGACGGTCGTTCGTCGGTGGTCATGGCGTGGCGGGGGCCGGTTCGTCACGGCGGGTCAGCAGCCAGCGCGCCAGCAGCACGACGCCGACTCCGACCACGATCCCGACGACGAGCCCGAGGAGGCTGGCGCCCAGCAGTGCGACCGTCACGGCGCCGACGAGCACCGCGGCGACGAGCACCAGGTCGTCGTCGCGCCAGCGACCGCGCAGCACGGCGACGGCGATGACGAGCAGGGCCACGAGCAGCACGACGCCGGCCAACGCCAACAGGCTCGCGGACGCGCCGCGGAGGATCGCGTCGAGCGCGGCCTTCGCGCCTGGCCGCCTGACGAGGTCGGGCGCCTCGTCGACCACCCGTCGCACCGCGGATCGCAGGACGATCATCGTTGCCGCCGTCCCCAGCCCGAGGACCAGCGCGGCGCGCCACCTCCTCGCCGCGATCAACATCGTCGCTGCGATGAGCACCAGCGAGAGCACGACGAGGACCCACACGGCGCGCTCGGCGAGCGTCAGCATCCGTTGGGCCGACTGGACCGCGGCCTGGCCATCGGCGACTTTGTCGCTCTCGTACACGACGAGCTGCCCGAAGCCGGCGGGGAGGTCGCGACCGAGCGCGCTCGACAGCTCGGCGATCTGCTCGTCGGGATCACCGTCGACGGTCAGCACGGGGACGTCGAGGTCCTGGAGGAGCCCGGCCGCCTGCAGGGACGTCAGCCCGCGTCCCACGAGTGGAAGGAGGTTCAGGCTGACCTGGCCGTCCGAGATCGTGATGCCGCCGGACAACCCGTCTCCCTCGAGCACCCGCATCGCGCGGTCATGGGCTCGTTCGATGATGGTGACGAGCGCCTGTTGCAGGTCGTCGTTGCCGAGCGCCCGGGTCAATGCCCGCTCGACACCGGCGTTGGCGGCCCCGGCGATGACCCCGGCGAAGCGGTCGAGCGCGTCGGGCAGCACCTCGACGAGACGGGGCTCGAGGTCGACCGCCGCGGCGACCTGATCGGCCAGGTACGCGGCCAGCGCCGCTTGCACCTCGGGCTCGGCGAGCGCATCGCCGGCCAGCTCGGCGATCGGTTCACTGCGCAGCACGGTCGCCTTCGCCCACACGGCGACGATCGTCACGCTGAGCACGAGCACGGCGACCACCCCGACGACCGAGGCGACGACCGTCCGCGAGCGGTGCCGGTCGGGCCGGGGTGACGGCGAGCCCGCCGCGTCGGGCCCGTCGGAGGCGGCGGGCACATCGGGCACGTCAGAGTGATCGTTCACGTGGGCATCGTGTCACTCATCGGTGGCCACCCGGAACCCGATGTTGCCGGCCGAGCTGTCGGGCGTGTTGGCGCTCCGTGCGGCCACGCGGTAGCGACGGCAGTACGACGCATGGCACAAGTACGACCCGCCGCGCATCACCCGACTGGTACCCGCCGACGGGCCGCGCGGATCCCGGCGCTCGCTGTGGCGATAGTACCCGGGCGAGTACCAGTCGGCGCACCACTCCCACACGTTGCCGGTCATGTTGTACAGGCCGAAAACGTTCGGGTCGAACGCGTCGACGGGCGCCGTGCCGGCGTAGCCGTCCGCCTCGGTGTTGCCGCCGGGGAACGTCCCTTGGAAGACGTTCATCATGTGGCGGCCATCCGGCTCGAGGTCGTCGCCCCAGGGAAAGATCGTGCCCCGTCGGCCACCGCGCGCCGCCCGTTCCCACTCCGCCTCGGTCGGCAACCGTGTTCCACTCCACGCACAGAACGCCGAGGCATCGGACCAGGAGACCTGCACCACCGGATGGTCGCCCCTCGCCGCGATGTCGGACTGCGGGCCCTCGGGGTGACGCCAGTCGGCGCCGTACACCTGACGCCACCACGGCGCCGCGGCCACCGCCCGCGTCGCGTCGAAGTCGTCGGGCAGGAGACCGCCGAACACGAACGACCAACCGAACTGCTCGCTCTCGGTCACGTGACCGGTGGCGTCGACGAACCGGGCGAAGTCGTCGTTCGTCACCGCGTGGGCGCCCATGCGGTACGCCGAGAGCTCGACGACGTGGATCGGACCCTCGCCGTCGTCGCCGTACGCCACGTCACCGACCGCTCCCATGTGGAACGGTCCCGCCGGGATCGACACCATCGGACCTTCGTACGGTCCCGCGGACGCGGACGGCCGCCCGGCGGACCGGACGATCGGGGGGTCCGTGTCCTGTCGGTCGTCATCGCGCCCCGGCGCGCAGCACCCGGTCATGGGTCACCGCCGGCACCGGCGAGGAGGTCACCGACCTGCCCGAGGTCGTGGGCCAGGGCGAGGTGCTGGCCCCGTCGCTGCAGGTCGCCGACCAGCTCGTCGAGCATCTGCACCGCCGTCACGCCCACGAACGGTACGGCCTCAGCATGGAGAGGTCGTAGTTGCCACGCAGGGCGTTGGAGTCGGCCGGCTCGACGACGGCGGCGTCCGCCGAGCCGTTGACCGCCGTCTTCGACAGACTGCCGTTGACGACCATGTCCGACATCATCCCCGATCCGACGTTCCCGGCCATGCCTGCTCGACGAGTCGCCGTCAGTCTTCTCGATCCCGAACAGCTTCGGCACCTGCCCGGACGCGAACGCTCGGAGCGGAACCCGGCGGGCCCAGATCACGACACGCTGGGGGCGACCGTGATCACCGCGTCCAGGTGTGTGCGGGACGGTGGCGATCCCTAGGGTCGGCGACGGAGGTGCCCGTGCCCGAACATCCGATGGCCGTGCCGGTCGAGCTCGCGATCATCGAGCTCCCCGGCCGCCGCTGCGACGCCGAGCTCACGGCGACGTCGACGCTGCTCGGGCACTAGGCGGCCGAAGATGGGAAGCGCGATCGGTGACATCCTGCCGTCGGCAGTGGGTGTCGCACTCAGCCCGGTGCCGATCATCGCCGTCATCCTCATGCTCGGCACGGCACGGGCCCGCTCGAACGGGCTGGCGTTCGCCATCGGGTGGGTCGTCGGCCTGGCCCTCGTCAGCACGATCGTCGTGATCGTCGCCAGCGACGCCGACGACTCGGAGTCGGGAAGCTCGACCGCAGTCGCCGTGATCGAGCTCGTCTTCGGGGCCCTGTTCCTCGTGATGGCACTGATGCAGTGGCGCAAGCGCCCGCAGCCGGGCACCGAGGCGGCGATGCCCACCTGGATGCAGGCGATCGACCGGTTCACGGTCGGCAAGTCGCTCGGACTCGGCGCCGCACTGTCCGGTCTGAACCCGAAGAACCTCGCCCTCACCCTGGCCGCGGCAGCGTCGATCGCCCAGGCCGGGCTCGACGGGGGTGAGACGGCGCTGACGATCGCCGTGTTCGTCGTGATCGGGTCGCTGACCGTCGCCGGGCCGGTGGTCTTCTACGTCGCGGCCAGGGATCGCGCTGCGGCACCCCTCGCATCGATCAAAGTGTTCATGTCCGAGCACAACGCGGTGATCATGATGGTCGTCCTGATCGTGCTCGGCGCCAAGTTGATCGGCAACGCCATCGCCGGTCTCACCGACTGAGAGGAGCGACCATGACGTACCCGGAGATCGGGCAAACGGGCCAGCGAGCGAGCGGCTGGGTCGGGTGGGTGCTCTTCGCCGCCTGCATCCTGATCGTGAGCGGGATGTTCTCGATCCTCGAGGGGCTCGCCGGCATCTTCCGCGACGAGGCGTTCTTCGCCGGCGGTCAGGTGCTGGTCTTCGACTACACGGCCTGGGGGTGGATCCACCTGATCATCGGGCTCGGGCTCGTCGCCGTGGGCATCGGGCTGTACCTCGGCAACGAGTACGCCCGGATCGCCGGCGTCTTCCTCTTGATGCTGAACCTGGTGGCGCAGTTCACGTGGATCGGCGCATACCCATGGTGGAGCGTCATCGCCATCACGCTGGACGTGCTGATCCTCTACGCGCTCATCGTGCACGGCGCCGAGCTCGACACCGACACCGACACCTGACGCCGGCGATGACTGCCGCGCCACTCGGCTCCTGGCGCTGACATCAGCTGGTCCATCGTCGCGCTCCTGGCGGTGACGATCGCCGGGCGCCTCGGACTGGCCCGTTTCGTCCCGTGCGTGCCGGGGTCGCTCGTCGCCGTGGCCTCGGCATCGGCATCGGCCGGCGGGGCGCCTGCTCCCCACCACGCTTGCAGCCATCAGGGCCCACGCGAGCCAAGATCGCGACACCTGATTGCCACCACCTGATCAAGGAGACCCACCATGGCCATGGACACGTTCATCGTCTACACCGGCATCTATGCCGACCTCGAGTCCGCCGAGGCGGACTACCAGGCTGTCAAGGACCTGCACGTCGAAGCCGGCCTGCTCGACGCCTACGACGCCGCCGTGATCTCCCGCAACGACAAGGGCAAGGTCAAGATCACCAAGAAGCACGAGACGCCGACACGCGTCGGCGGTGTCCTCGGTGGCGGCGTCGGCCTGGCCACGGGCCTCGTCATCGCCCTGTTCCCGTTCGCCGCGATCGGTGCTGCGGTCGTCGCCGGAACGGCCGGTGGCGCCGTGCTCGGCGCGGTGGCCGGGCATGCCGCGGCGGGGATGAGCCGCAGCGACCTGAAGGAGCTCGGCGAGCAGCTCGACGCGGGCGAGGCCGGTCTCGTCGTCGTCGGCGTGGAGGATGTCGGGGCCCGGATCGAGGACGCGATGAAGCGGGCCGAGAAGGTCGAGAGCAAGCAGATGAAGGCCGACAACGACGCCATCGAGGCTGACGCCGGCACGGCCACCTGAGTGGCGGCGCCGGACGCGCCGGACGCGCCCGGCGAGCCGGAAGCCGAGACCGGGCCGCGGACGGGGATCCGCGCCTACATCGCGCTCGCCCGCGGCCGCCTCGACACCGGGCGGACGCAGGCGAGCGACGTGCTCGACCGACACCGCGACGAACCGGTCCTCGACATCGGCCTGCGGATCTACGAGCGCGACCGGGAGGCCGCCGGAACGGTGGTCGGGAGCGCGATCGCGTTCCGCCTGTTCCTGTTCTTCGTGCCGATG
This sequence comes from Ilumatobacteraceae bacterium, assembly GCA_040507575.1. Classification (GTDB taxonomy): domain Bacteria; phylum Actinomycetota; class Acidimicrobiia; order Acidimicrobiales; family Ilumatobacteraceae; genus JALZMG01. The sequence goes on along the minus strand of JBEVOM010000199.1, from coordinate 23,863 downwards.
GTGCTGTTCCTCGTCGGGGTAGCCGGCTTCTTCGGCGATGTCGTGTCGGCCGGCGACGTCCAGAACGCCGGCGTCACCGGGGCGCTGGCCGGACAGATCAACAACGCGCTGACGCAACCGACCTCGACTCGATGGTTGGCCGTCCTCGTCGGCCTGACCGGGATGGCGACCACGGGGCGCACGCTCAGCCGCGCGCTCGCCCAAGCCAGCTGCCTCGCCTGGCGCCTCCCGATGAGCTCGAAGGCATCGGTGCGGGTCATCGGCAGCGTCGTCGGTCTGGTGGTCGGGATGGGCATCGTCGCCACGATCATCAACCGGATCGCCCGAAACGTCGGTGACGGCGTCACCGGGCTCTCGTTCATCGCCGTGTTCGCGCTGTACGGCGCGGGCTGGGTCCTGCTCTCCGGTCTGCTCCCCCGGCCGACGTCCGACCCCGGTGTGCTGTTGCCCGGCGCCGCGATCGTCGGCGCCTCCTTGACCGGCCTGCAAGCGGTCAGCCAGCTCTACCTGCCCGGTCGCTTCAGCCACGCGTCGGAGCTGTACGGGGCGATCGGGGCGACCATCGTGATCCTCGGCTGGTTCTTCATCGCCGGCCGGATCATGGTGCTGTCCATGGCGGTCGACGCCGCCGTGTTCGAGCGCTTCGGGAGCGTCTCGGATGTCGTGTTCGCACTGCCCGTCGTGCGGATCCTTCCCCGCCGGTGGCCGTGGTTCCGTCGGGCGTTCGACCTCGACGCCGGCCTAGAGCACGACGACGACGGCGGCGACCTGGAGCACGACGACGCCGACGACCGTGACGAGGATCGCGGCAGGTGACGCCCGGCTGTCGCCGCGCCCGAGCCGGCGCTGGCGGTGCCACCCGACACCGATCACGGCGACGACCGCGACGAGCGCAGCCGGCACGATGACGATGCGCTCGATGCCCGAACCCGCGTGGCGCACGACGAGCATCGCCGTCACGACGACGGCCAGCTCGGTGCGCCAGTGGGCGAGGACGGTCCGCTCCGTCTGACGGCCCTCGGCGCGGCCCGGCGCGATCACGACAGCGCCACGAGGACGAACGCGACGACGGCAACGGCGAGGACACCGATCGCGACCACCGGCACGAGGTGGGCGGGCGGCAGCGGCTGGCCGCGGCGCATCGCCAGCTGGACGCTGCGCCAGCGCAGGTACCCGCCGCCGGCGAGCACCGCGCTCGCCGCGATGGCCAGCAGGGCCAAGGCGGTGCGTCCGCCGCTGACGTCGAACGGTTCGACGAGCTGGCGCACAGCGACGCCGCCGGCGAGGAAACCGAGCGACGTGCGGATCCAGGCCAGGAACGTCCGCTCGTTGGCCAGCGTGAAGCGGTGGTCGGGTTCGGTGCAGCCCTCGGCGTCAGCCGCGTGGTCGGCGTCCATCACCGTCATGTTCGTGCTTCTGACCGGCGCCCGCGGCCATCCCTCGTGGCGGCGTCGGGCGACGCGACGACCGGGTCATCGGAAGGCGGCGATGCGGCCCTCGGTGTCGGCGATCTCGTAGCTCGTCGTCGCCTCGTAGGCGAGGCCCTCGTCGAGCGACGCGGCCGCGGCGACCCGGTAGAGGTCCTTGTAGGCCAGCAGCGAGCCACGGCTGTTGGCGATGATCTCGGCGGCGAGCGCGTCGACGACGGCGTCGAGCTCGGCGCGGGGCACGCTGCGACAGGCGAGTCCCCACTCAGCCGCCTGGGCGCCGGTGAACGTGGCCGCGGTGTAGGACAGCTCGCGGGCCCGGGCCAGGCCGACGGCGCGCGGCAGGCGCTGGCTCATGCCCCAGGTCGGACGCAGGCCCCACTTGGCGTGGGTGTCACCGAACTTCGCGTCGTCGGCGACGACGACGAGGTCACAGGCCAGGGCCAGTTCGAGCGCGCCGGTGAAGCAGAACCCGTTGACCTTGGCGATGACCACGGCCCCGAGCTGGCCGAGCGCGGCGGTCAGGGCGCGGGCCGGGCCATCGAGGAGGTCGCCGACCGAGCCACCCTCGAGCGACGCATCGCCGAGCGCTTTGAGGTCGACGCCCGCGCTGAACGCCCTGCCCCGGCCGGTCACCACGACCACCGTCGGCGGGTCGGCGCCGAGCGCGGCGACCGCGTCGTTCAGCTCGCCGAGCATTTGCGGCGTGATGGCGTTGAGCGCTTCGGGGCGGTCGAGGGCGATCTCGGCCAGGTCGACGTCACGCCGCACCTCGATGGTCGAGTACTCGGTCATCGCTCACCTCTCGTCGCCCGGCCGCGGAGTCGGGACGACCGACCGTAGCGGTGGACCCGCTGGGTCGACGGTGTTCGAGCGACGGACCGCAGGTCGTCAGTGGGCGCCGTGTGCAGCCACGGACAGCGGCTCCCAGCGGCGCCACGACGCGAGGCGCTGCTCGGAGTCGGCGGTCGCGATCGCCAACGGGCCGTCGCCGAAGAACACCCGCAGCGGCGGCTGGGCCGGGTCTCGCCGCCGCTTCTGGGCGCGCAGGGTCTCGAATCCGGGACTGAGCGCGCCCAGAAACCTCGGAAGAGGCAGGGACCGGGTGTCCCCGTTCACCGGGCGGAAACGCCCCCGACACGTGCTCTGCCTACCGTCGCGCCGATTCGACGAGATCCAGAGGGAGCGTTCGATGAGCGGAAGCAGTGCACGGGTGCAGGCCATTGATGCGGTCCGGCGATTCGCGGGTCCGCTCGGCTTCTTCCCGACGCCGCACGCGCCCGGTGAGATCTTCGGTCAGAACGTGTTCACCAAGGCGGTGATGCAGCAGCGCCTTCCGAAGTCCGTGTTCAAGTCGGTGATGGCCACGATCGAGCAGTCCCAGCCGCTCGAGCCGGCAGTGGCCGACATCGTGGCGTCTGCGATGAAGGACTGGGCGATGGAGAAGGGCGCGACCCACTACGCCCACGTCTTCTACCCGCTGACTGGACTGACGGCCGAGAAGCACGACAGCTTCCTCGAGCCTGGTGGTGACGGCTCGTCGATCGCCGAGTTCGCCGGCAAGACGCTGATCCAGGGCGAACCGGACGCGTCGAGCTTCCCGAACGGTGGCCTGCGGGCGACGTTCGAGGCCCGTGGGTACACCGGCTGGGACGCCACCAGCCCGGCATACATCCTCGAGAACCCCAACGGCAACACGCTGTGCATCCCCACCGTGTTCGTGTCCATGACCGGCGACGCCCTCGATCACAAGACGCCCCTCCTGCGGTCGCAGCAGTCGATGGCCGTGCACGCCGAGCGCATCCTGCGGCTGTTCGGACACGCCAAGCCGGACGCCGTGGTGTCGTTCGCCGGCGCCGAACAGGAGTACTTCCTGATCGACCGCAGCTTCTTCCTCTCCCGACCGGACCTGTTCAACTCGGGGCGAACGCTGTTCGGCGCGAAGCCGCCCAAGGGTCAGGAGTTCGACGACCACTACTTCGGTGCGATCCCGGACCGGGTGCTGGCGTTCATGCTCGACGCCGAGAACGAGCTCTTCAAGCTCGGCATCCCGGCGAAGACGCGGCACAACGAGGTCGCCCCCGGGCAGTTCGAGCTGGCGCCGATGTTCGAGCGGTCGAACGTGGCCGCCGACCACCAGCAACTCCTGATGGTGACGCTCAAGAAGGTCGCCCACAAGCACGGCATGGAGTGCCTGTTCCACGAGAAGCCGTTCGAGGGCGTCAACGGGTCGGGCAAGCACGTCAACTTCTCACTCGGCAACGCGTCAGAGGGCAACCTCCTGCTGCCGGGTGACACCCCGCACGACAACGCCCAGTTCCTGGTGTTCTGCGCCGCCGTGATCCGGGCGGTGCACAAGTACGGCGGCCTGCTCAGGGCGTCGGTGGCGTCGGCCACCAACGACCACCGATTGGGGGCCAACGAGGCACCACCGGCGATCATCTCGATCTTCCTCGGCGATCAGCTCACCGATGTGTTCGACCAGGTCGCCAAGGGCGGGGCCACGAACTCGAAGGAGAAGGGGACCCTGATCATCGGCGTCGACACGCTCCCCGTGCTGCCGACCGATCCAGGCGATCGCAACCGGACGAGCCCGTTCGCGTTCACCGGGAACCGCTTCGAGTTCCGCGCCCCCGGCTCGCTGCAGTCGATCGCCGGGCCGATGGTGACGATCAACACGATCATGGCGGAGGCGCTGGACCACATCGCCACGACCATCGAGTCGAGCATCGCCGAGGGCATCGACTTCAACGTCGCCGTCCAGCACGTCCTCGAGGAGGTCATCACGAACCACGGCAGCGTGGTCTTCAACGGCGACGGCTACAGCGAGGACTGGCAGACGGAAGCGGCGAGCCGCGGCTTGCCGAACCTGCGGACCACGCTCGACGCGTTGCCCGAGCTCGTCACCGACGAGGCCATCGAGCTCTTCTCGCGGTACGGGGTGTTCACGCCCCGGGAGTCGCACAGCCGCCACGAGATCGCACTCGAGCACTACGCCCTCAGCATCGGCGTGGAGGCCCGACTCACCCTGGAGATGGCCAACACCGTCATCCTGCCCGTGGCGTTGCGGTACCAGACCGAGCTGGCGACGAACGTGGCCAGCCTGCGGGCGCTCGATCTCGACGCGGACACCAGCACCCTGGACGAGGTCAGTGCGGGCATCACGGATCTGCGCCGCGGGATCGCCGGCCTTCGGGACCAGTTGGCGCACGACGGCGCCGCGACCGTCGAGCAGGAGGCCCGGCACGCCGCGACGCTCCTGCCGACGATGGGCGTGGTGCGTGCCGCGGCGGACAAGCTCGAAGCGATGGTCGCCGACGATCTGTGGCCGCTGCCCACGTACCAGGAGATGCTCTTCATCCTGTAGCGACGCCACTGTCGGGCCTCGGCCCACCAGTGGGTTCCCCGACCTGCCGTCCGGGCGGTCACGTGGCCAGGATCGTGGCCGCGAGCGCCATCCGATGGTCCTTCGACCACGGTGGTCCCAACGACGACCGCGGGCCGTGGAGCACCTCGTGCGCCCGCTCACCCAGGATGCGACCGGCCTCGGCCTCGACGCCCTTGGCGTCGTAGAGGCGGACGGCCCATCCGTGTTCGACGGCGATCTCGGCCAGCACCTGGCGATACATGACGGAGTCGGCGCGGCTCTCGAACGGCACCCGCCTCTGGACGGCGATGTCCTGGGGGAAGTCGGCGGGCCAGGCTCGCAGCGACATCGACACGATCGGTCCGGGCAGCGCGGTCGCGATCTCGTCCAGCGCCGCCGACGTCGCCCGGACCGCCGACGCTCGAACGTCCGCCACCAGCGCGGCGAGGGCGTCGTCGCCGAGGGGCGCGTCCGGCCGGTGGAGGAGGTGGGGCCCGCCATCGTGATGGATCGGCGCCGTCGGGACACCGGGCTCGATCAGCTCGATCCTGCGACGGTCCACGACGACGTGATCCGCCGATGCCGTGACGGCGACGGCCCAGCCGAGGTGGTGGGCGATGCCGAGCCGCATCCGAGCCATTCTGCCTTCACGCCGGTGTCGGCAACGCCGCGCCGTAGACGAACGTGACGCCGAGGTCGGCGACCGGCACGTCATCGGCGAACGCGGTGATCCTGGCCACGCCGAAGCGGTGGTGCCGACCCTGGAACAGCTCGTCGACCATTCCCTGGAGCTGCACCCGTGCCCCGGACGGGACCGGTCGAAGGTGGCGCAGCTCACTCCCGGCATGTCGCCAGTAGCCGCCGTCATCGAACGCGATGCTCTGGCCCAGCATGGCGTTGACGCCACTGGCGACCCATGCGGGATGGGCCCACCCGTGGCTGCGCCACCACTCACCGTCCGCGAGCTCGTCGACGAACGCCAGGTCCCGGTCGGCGTCGAAGTCGAAGTCGAAGGGCCGCAGCACGAGGTTCTGCAACGGCCCGGGGAAGGGGCGGGCCGGCGCGGCGAACGGCGTCGCCGGCGGATCGAGCAGCCGGTACCCACCGTCGTTCGCCGGGCCGGCGAGGCCGGCACGGCCATCGGCGCAGACCTTCCCTTCCCCGTCGAGGATCTCGAAGCCGAGCTCCGCGCCGTCGCTGACGACGACGGTCAGCGCGGTCCCGGCCGAGAGGTGCTCGCGGTACCGCAGCCGCATCGTGCCCCGTTCCGCCCATTCCCGGCCCCACCGCCGCACCGGGTACTGCGTGAGCCAGGCGAGGACGACCACACCCATGATGTGGCCGTTCGTCGTCCCCCTCGCGGTGTCGGACGCGGTGCCGGGGAAGTGCGGCAGGCCCAGCGCGGTCGCGATCAGCGGGGACCGTTCGATCATCGGCGGACGCTCATCGGTCAAACCGCCTCGTCGACGAACGCGGCGTAGCCCGATGCCAGGGCCGTGAGCTGGGCGGCGCCGTCGCCGCCGTACGACGAGCCGTGCATGGTGGCGAGCGTCGTCGCCTCGAGCGCGGCCAGGCGCCGCAGCGTCGGACCGACGTTCGGGCCGAGCGAGGTGGACCGGAAGATCTCCTCGGCGACGAGGCTCGGCTCGACGATGTCGTCGCTCGTGATCGCCGGTCCGTGGCCGACCTGCGTGAAGATGTCACCGGCCAACAGCGTGCTCGTCGTCTCGTCGAACCACAGTCCGCTCTCCCAGTTGTGGGGGACGTGGGGCGTCGGGACGAAGCGGAGGCGGTGCCCGCCGATGTCGAGCACGTCGCCATCGCCCATCGGTCGGGGCGGACGATCGGCAAGGTCGTTGAGCGACACCATGCAGGCCAGATCCCCGTGCACGACCTCGGCCTGGGGTGCCGCGGCCAGGAACTGGTTCATCGCGCCACATTCGTCGGCCTCGACGTGGGCGAACGAGATCCAGCGGAGGTCGCCGATCGGGATGATCCGGCTCACCGCCTCGGACACGAGGGGGAACAGCTGGCGCATCCCGGTGTGGAACAGGAAGGGCTCGTCGCCGCGGATCACGAACTGGTTGAACGAGAAGCCGGCCGGCGGCGCGACCTCCGCGATGTGGGTCGACAGCCGGAAGATGTCGGGGGCGATCTCGTCGATCGTGGTGTACATGGCAGGGTCTCCTTCGCTCCGCCCTGACGGCCCGTCCGCAGTGGCTCTCGTACTGTCCCATCGCGCGTCGTTGCGCCACATCCGGGGATCCCCCGAACGCAGCCCCCCCCCATTGTCGCAGCCACGGCTGCCGTGTCGACTCGTACGTGCACGGCGAGCCGGCACGTCGGCGATCTGGGCGCGCAGGGTCCCGATATCGAGACTCTGCGCGCCCAGACAACGGTGCAGGCCGGGACCCGAGCACCCGGGCGACCGTCAGCCGTCGGCGGTGATCCGTTCGTAGACGACGTGCACGGCGTGCCGGGACGGGCGGACGCTGCGCTGCCGGTACTGCTGGCGCATCCCGTCACGGAACAGCGGTGTGCCGCCGCCGAGGATCATGGGGGCGAGGTGGAGGTGCAGCTCGTCGACGAGGCCCTGCTCGATGGCCTGGGCGATGACGTCGCCGCCTCCCATGACCACGACGTCCTTGCCGCCGCCGGCGGCGACCCGGGCCTGCTCGACAGCCGCCGCGACGTCGGCGACGAATGTGAACCGCATCCCGAGCTCGCGGACCAGACGGACGTCGTGCGGTGCGTGGTGCGTGACGACGAGGAACGGCGGGGCGCCGGCGAGCTGCGCGCCGTAGCCCATCTCGGCCGACCAGCCGTCCGGTCCGTCGATGGTGTCGAACAGCCGTCGCCCCATGATCACGGCACCTGAGCGGGCCGTCGCCTCCGCGAGCACGTCGGCGTCGACGGCGTCGGGCTCCATGACCCACGTGTGCAGCTCCTCGGCGTCCCCGAGCCCGTGCTGCGCGTCGGCGCCCGCTCCGGTCACGTAGCCGTCCAGGGACATCGTGATGTCGGCGATCACCTTCGTCATGCGCGCTCCTCTCGCCCATGTTCAGACGATCGGAGCGCGCGATACTCATCGTCGACGTTGATCGTCGATCGGGCGTGGTCCCGTAGGTCTCGACGTCCGCACCGGCGGACGGGGCGGTTCAGTAGTGCACGTCGCCGAGTCGGCCACCGCCGACGGCGACGGCGTCCCCGTTGATCGCGACGCTCCGAGGCGAGGCGAGGAAGACGACGACGTCGGCGACCTCGCTGGCCTCGACGAGGCGGTTGATGCCGTTGTGCGCGTGCAGGCGCTCGACCTCCTCGATGCTGCGCCCGGTCGCTCCGACCTGGGCGGCCAAGCCGGCCGCAGTCTTCTCGGTGCGCGTCGCGCCGGGATGCACCACCGTCACGTTCACGCCGTGTTGGCCGAGCTCGTCGGCCAGGTTCTTCGTGAGCGCGGCCACGCTCACGTTGCGGATCGTCCGGGCGATGGACAGGCTCTGGCGCGCGCCCAGGCCGCTCACGTTGATGATCCGGCCCCAGCCTTGGTCGACGAGGAGTGGGGACACCGCGCGGGCGGCGCGCAGGTACCCGAAGACCTTGACGTTGAGGTCCCCCCACACCGCGTCGTCGGTGGTGTCGGCCAGGCGGGGAAAGCCCTTGCCGATCTCCTGATTCGACGCGTTGTTGACGAGGATGTCGACGCCCCCGAGCTCGTCGACGGTTCGCGCCACGAGCGCCTTCACCGACTCGTCGTCACCGGTGTCCGTGGGCACCGCGACGGTACGGGCACCCGTCGAGGCGGCGATGTCGGCGGCGGCCTCCTCGAGCGGGCCGGGTGACCGGGCGGCCAGCGCGACGTCGACACCTTCGGCGGCCAGCGAGCGGGCGATCGCGCGTCCGATGCCGCGACTGGCGCCGGTCACGATGGCCCGCTTGCCGCGCAGTTGCAGATCCATGGGTTCTCCTTGTCCTCATCCTGGTCTTCGTCGTGAGGTGGCGGCGTGGGCGGTGTGCGGCCCGCGCGGCCGGTCACGAGACCCGCGTGGCGCGGGCGTACTGGCTGGCCGGCCGGGGCAGGCCGAGGTGGTCGCGCAACGTCGTGCCGCGGTACTCGGTGCGGAACACGCCTCGCTTGCGCAGCTCGGGCAGGAGGTGCTCGACGATGGCCTCGAGACCGGACGGGAAGACGTCGGTGTTGAGGTTGAACCCGTCGGCCGCCCGACCGGTGAACCATCGCTCGATGTCGTCGGCGATCTGCTCGGGCGCGCCGACCGCGATGCGGTGTGCGCCCGGGTTGCGACTGAGCAGCTGGCGCACGGTCAGCTGCTGGCTGCGGCCCAGGTTGACGGTCGCCGAGCGGAATCCGCTCGAACCCTTGAACGGCACACGCGCGATGAGCTCGTAGGGCAGTTCCCGGTCGAGGCGCAGGGCCTCGGGGTCGACGCCGAGCTGCCGAGCCAGCTTCACCAGCTCGCCGTGCTGGTCGACCAGTGCGTCCAGCTCCTCCTTGCGCCGCCAGGCCTCGGCTTCGGTACCGCCGACGACCGGGTAGAGCCCGGGGAAGATCAGGACGTGGTCGGGGTTCCGTCCGAGACGCCGCGCCTGGTCCTTGACGTCGGCGTAGAACGTCTGGGCGGCGTCGAACGTCGTCTGCACCGTGAACACCGCGTCGGCGACGCGCGCTGCGAGGGCCTGGCCGGCGTCCGAGCTGCCGGCCTGCACGAGCACGGGTCGGCCCTGAGGTGAGCGCGGTAGGTTGAGGGCACCGCGCACGCGGAACTCGCGTCCGACGTGCTCGATCGGGTGGACCTTGTCCGGGTCGACGAACCGGCCGGTGTCGCGGTCGCCGACCACCGCGTCGTCCTCCCAGCTGTCCCACAGCTTCCTGACCACGTCCACGAACTCGTCGGCGCGGCGGTAGCGGTCGTCACTCTCGGGCACGCCGTCGAGGCCGAAGTTGCCGGCCGCGCCCGGGTCCCAGGTCGTCACGACGTTCCATGCGACCCGGCCGCCGCTGACGTGGTCGACCGATGCGAAGCGTCGGGCGAGGTTGTACGGGTCGCTGTAGGTGGTCGAGGCCGTGCCGATGAGCCCCACCCGCTCGGTCGCGCCGGCGAGGGCGGTCAGCAACACGGTGGGTTCGAGCGCCTGCGCCGGCTGGGTCTCGAGGCCTTCCTGCACGGCGACCCGGTCGGACAGGAAGACGGCGTCGAGCGTGCCCCGCTCGGCGATGCGGGCGATGGTGCGGAAGAGCTCGACGTCGACCCACGCCCCGGGATCGGGCAGGACCCGCCACGCCGCGGGGTGGCGCCCGACCCCGGTGATGTTGATGTTGAGGTGCAGTTGACGCTGGTCGGCCACGACGCGCTACCGGTCGGCGAAGCGGTTGCCGGGCACGCCACGCGGTGGTTCGCCTTGGAGGCTGACCCGGTGGAGCACGCGGTCGATGTCGGGGTCGTAGTCGGCAACGGGCCGGTGGATGGTCACCCGGTTGTCCCACAGGGCGAGGGCACCGGGCGTCCAGGCGAAGTGGACGGTGCGCTCCGGTGCCGTGATGTGGGCGACGAGGAACGCGACCAGCGCATCGCTCTCGGTGGTGCTGAGCTCGGGGATGCGACTCCCTCCGGCGCGACCGCCGCCGTAGCCGGGGTGCAGGAAGATCGAGCGCTTCCCCGACTCGGGGTGCACGACGACGAGCGGGTGCTCGACCTCGTCGAGGCGGTCGATGACCCGACCGTTCCAGCGGCCCGGGGCGCCACCGGCCGCGAGTTGGGCGCGGAAGCCGGGCGGCGGTGGGTGGACCACGCTGAGCTGGTCGAGAAAGCCCTGCAACGCCGGACTCAGTGACTCGTACGCCGCGACCTGCGACGCCCACATCGTCCCGCCGCCCACCGGGGGCAGCGACACCGCTCGCAGCGACGAGATCTTCGACGGCTCGTGCATGTAGATGTGGTCGGCATGCCAGCTCGGCGGTCCCTCGGTGGCCTCCGCCGGGCTGCGCGGGCGATAGATCTCGGGCTGCTCGGCCAGGCCGGTTCCCGGCACCGGGTGCGAGGGGTTGGGGTCGCCGAAGTACCTGCTGAACGCGATCTGCTGGTCGATGTCGAGGTGCTGGTCGCGGAAGAACAGGACGTGGTGGTCGAGCAGCGCACTCGTGAGCGCGGCGACGACGTCGGGGCTCAGCGGTCGGCGCAGGTCGACGCCGGTCACCTCGGCCCCGATCACCCCGGTGACCGGTTCGATGTCCACGCTCGACAGGCGCTCGTCGTCGAGGAGTGCGGTCGTCGTCATACGAGGCCTCCGGTCGCGTACGCGGTGGGACGGTCGCCCTTGAGCTGGACGCGCTGCACGCGTCGGGTCGCACCGCCGAGCTCGTCGAAGTCGACGACCCGGCGGTGCCAGACCGCCCGGTTGTCCCAGACGGCCACCGCGCCGTTGCGCCAGCGGTAGCGCACGGTGTGCTCCGGCTGGGTCACGTGGGCGTACAGGAAGTCCAGCACGGTGCGGCTCTCGGCCTCGCTGAAGCCCTTGATGCCCGTCGTGAAGCCGGGGTTGACGAAGATCCCGGGCCGCCCGGTCACCGGATGGGCGATGACCACGGGATGCTCGGTGCGGGGGATGTCGTGGACGCTCGTGCCCTCCCAGTCCGGCTGGCCGTACTTGTCGGCCTGGGCCAGGATGTTGCGGCCCGGTTCGTGGAACGCCACCAGGCCGTCGAGGAAGCGCTGCCACGGCGGCGAGAGCCGGTCGTAGGCGGCCTGGGTCGACGCGAAGTACGTGTCGCCGCCGGCGGCGGGCACCTCGACGGCGTGGAACACGGCGCCACCGGGCGGCTCGACGGCGAACGTGATGTCGACGTGCCATCGCTCGCGGTAGCCGGAGACGGCTCGCTGCTCGCCCAGCTCGCGGCTGTCGAACTCGGTGATCTCCGGGTGGCCGTCGACGGAAGGCTTCACCGACGACGGTCGCGTGAGCGGGCCGAACAGCCGGGCGAACGTGACGTGCTGGTCGGGGGTCGGCCGCAGCTCCGGAAAGAACAAGATCTGGTGGCGGGCGAACGCGATGCGCAGCTCGGTCGCCAGCTCGTCGGAGATGTCGGCGAGATCGACGCCGCGCACCTCGGCGGCGAGCGACGTGGAGAGCGGTCGGACGTCCAGGCCGATGTCGGACCGGTGGCTCGTAAGCACGCTGGTGAGGATCGACATGACCACCGCCTCAGGCGACTGCGGCGCGGGGGCGCTCGCCCTTGAGCTGGATGCGCTGCACCCGGCGGCTGGCGTCGCCGTCGTTCACTCGCTGGTGCCACACCGCCCGGTTGTCCCACACCACCACCGAACCCGGCTGCCAGCGGAAGCGGACCGTGTGGGCCGTCGCCGCGACGTGCGCGTACACGAATCGCAGGACGGCGTCGCTCTCGGGCTTGGAGAACCCGACGATCTCCTTGGTGAAGCCGGGGTTGACGAAGATGCCCTTGCGTCCGGTCACCGGGTGCTCGATCACCACCGGGTGCACCGTGCCGGGGATGTCGTAGACGCTCGTGCCCTCCCATTCGGGCAGGCCGTACTTGGCGGCGCCGGCCAGGATGCCCGAACCCGGGACGTGCAGCGCTTCGAGGCCCTCCAGGAACCGTTGCCAGCGCGGATCGAGGCGCTCGAACGCGGCGTGGGTCGAGGCGAACGCCGTGTCACCGCCGACGTCGGGGATCTCCACGCCGTGCAGGACGCTGCCGCCGGGGGGTTCCTCGGCGAACGTGATGTCCACGTGCCAGTGGTCGTTGTCGCCGTTCCCGTCCTCCGAGCCGGCACCCGTGTGGAACTCGGTGATCTCCGGGTGGCCGGCGATGGACGGCTTCACCGAGCTCGGCCGGGTGAGGTCGCCGAACACCCGGGCCAGCTCGATGTGCTGCTCGGGGGTCGGCGCCAGCGCCGGCAGGTGCAGCACTTGGTGCGTGGCGAACGCCTGGCGAAGGGCGTGGCGCTGGGTGGGGTCGTCGAGGCGTCGCAGGTCGACGCCGCGGACCTCGGCGCCCACGGTGGCCGTGGCCGCTCGGACGTCCAGCTCGATGTCGGGTGTGGTGATGCTCATGTGGGTCTCCTGTGGTGGGCGGCAGGTGGGTCAGGTCGCGTCGGTGTGTCGTCGGGCGCGGGCGCCGGCCGGTACGGGTGGCCGAACGACCACGGGTCGGGCAGGGCGCCGGTCAGCAGGTGGTTGCCGATGGCGTGGTACTTCCAGCGCACGCCGTCGTGGAGGCTGTGGGTGCGGGCGTTGCGCCAGTGACGGTCGAGTCCGAACGTGGTGGTGATGACCTTGGCCTCCTCGGCCGCGTCCGTTGATCCGGTAGATCTCGCCGTCGCGCCGCAACGTGGTGCCGATCGAGCCGGGTGGGACGTCGCCCGGCTCGGCGCTGGGGTTGCCGACGCGCTCCCCCGCCAGCACCCGTTCGAACACGAACGCCTGCTGGTCGGGGTCGCCGATGAGCGCCAGGCGCGACATCCCGGCGTAGTGGTTCTGGGTGATCTGGGCGATCGACGGGTCGGCCTCGGCGATCGTGGTGATCACGTTGGCCAGCGTGCGGTACGGCACCGCGGCACCGCGGAAGCGTCGGGGCACGGTGATCGACCACAGCCCGGAGCCCGAGTACTCGTCGAGCTCGGCCCACGGCAGGACACGGTCGCGGTCGCGGTCGGCCGCGCCGATCGCCCACCGTGCCGCCAGCTCGCGGGCGACGGCTTCGGCCTGCGCGGCCGAGTGGATGCGCGCCGCCGGCGCGGTGAGCGCACGGCCGGTGTGCAGCAGGCCGTCCAGATCGACCGGCGGCGCGGCGATCGACTCGATGGTCGTGGACTCGATGGTCATCGCCTGGTCACGCTCCGACGGGCAGCGGTGCCTCGACGCCAACCCGGCTCTGGTCGAACGAGCGGTCGCCGATCACCTGCGCGCCGATGCCGTCCAGGTCGGCGAGCTCCTCGTCGGTGAGTGTGAGCGACAGGGCAGCCAGGTTGCGGTCGAGGTGCTCGATCTTGGTCGTCCCGGGGATCGGTACGACGTCGGGACCCTGCTGGTGGACCCACGCCAGCGCCACCTCGCCCGGTGTCACGCCGCGGCTCTCGGCGACGGAGCGCACCGTGTCGACGAGCGCGGCGTTGTGGTCGAAGTGCTCCTCGCGGAAGCGCGGGTGCTCCTGCAGCCGGTCGCTGAGCTGCTGGCGCGTGTGGATGGCGCCACCGAGGAACCCCCGCCCGAGCGGCGAGTAGGGCACCAGGGCGATGCCCAGCTCGCGGGCGACCGGCACCACGTCGGCCTCGATCTCGCGCGAGAACAGCGACCACTCGGACTGGATCGCGGTGACCGGGTGCACGGCGTGGGCCCGACGGATCGTGCCCGGCCCCGGCTCGGACAGCCCGATGGAGCGGACCTTGCCGGCCTGCACCAGCTCGGCGAGGGCACCGACCGTCTCCTCGATCGGCACCTGCGGATCGACGCGATGTTGGTAGTAGAGGTCGACGTGGTCGATGCCGAGCCGACTGAGCGAGCCGTCGATGGCCGTGCGGACGTACTCGGGACGGCCGTCGGTCTGGCGGTGGCCCGGGCCGGGGTCGTTGCGGTCGAGCGCGTTGCCGAACTTGGTGGCGATCACGACCTGGTCGCGCACCGGCCGCAGCGCCTCACCGGTGATCTCCTCGCTGACGAACGGGCCGTACACGTCGGCGGTGTCGAAGAACGTGACGCCGCGCTCGACGGCCTCGCGGATGAACGTCACGGCGCGCTCACGGGCATCGGGCTCGCGTGTGTCGCGGAAGCCCATGAGGCCGAGTCCCTGGGACGACACGGTGAGCCCCTGGGAGCCGAGTGGGACGTACTGCAGTGCGGTCACTGTTGATCCTTTCGAGATCGGAGATCGGGTCGGAGATCGGGTCGAGCGATCACTCGAAGGCGCGGAACTGCACGAGGCCGTCCCGCTCGAGCACGGCGACGATCTCGTCGCCCCAGCGGACGTAGTCGGCGAACTGGCGCTTGTGCGCGTCGAGGGACGGGCGCCCGACGAGCGCGTCGGACGGCACCAGCGACGGCTGATCGAGCCCGGTCTCGACCGGGTTGCCGGCTGCGATCCAGGCGTCGGTGCCGCCGTCCAGGGCGGCCACCGGCCGGCTGGTGACACCGGCGAGGTCGGCGGCGGCCAGCCGGGCGAGGTCGCCGTCGCGCGACGTGACGACGATGCGGCCGACGCCGCCGCCGATGGTGGCGAGCGTGTCGGGTCGATCGATGAGCGTGGTGCGCCGGGCGACGACCGAGCCCGCCACGTAGTGGCGCTCGAGGAAGTACGGCAGGCTCGGCTCGACGTCCAGCAGCGTCACGTCGCCGGCGGCGAGCGCCGCGGCCAGCTCGGCCGCCGTCACGGTTGGCACCGGGACGTCACCGAGCACCTCCCGCGGTGGCTCGCCGCTCGCGGTCCGCGCGTCGGCCGGCACGCCCAGGACGACGACGTCGTCCAGCCCGAGCTGGATCAACCAGGACGCCGTGATCGACGAGCGCACGAGGTCCTCGTCGTCGACCAGCACGACGCGTCCGTTGCGCACTCCGACAGCCAGGTCGGTGGCCTGCACGAGCTGCCCGCCTGGCACGGAACGGGCGCCGCGGACGTGTCCCGCGGCGTGCTCCTCGGGCGTGCGGACGTCGAACAGGTAGAGCGTCCTGCTGCCCGCCTCGCCGCGCCACGTCTCGACCTGCTCGGCCGTGGCGACGGTGACGCCGAAGCGCTTCCGGATGCGGCGCGCCGCGTCGATGGCCCGGGCCAGGCCTGCCGGCGACGGGGCCGCGAGCAGCTCGGTGCTGCCGCGAGCCGGCTCGAAGCCGGCGAACTGCCAGGCCGCCGTTCCGTTCTCCAGCGACACGATCGGGTTCGTCACCCCGGCGTTGATCAGCGCCTGGGCGCCGATGATCGCCCGTGTCCGGCCGGCGCAGTTGACGACGATCTCGGTGTCCGGCGACGGGACAGCGTCGAAGACCCGCAACAGCAGCTCGGCGCCGGGGGCCCCGACACCAGACGGGATGGCGAGGTGGTTGAACTCGGGCACCGGGCGGGTATCCAGCACGACGATGTCGTCGCCGCGATCGAGCTTGGCCTTCAGCTCCTCGGCGCCGATCTTCGGCGTGTCGTAGTGGCGCTCGACGAACTCGCCGAGCGCCTTGCTCAGCGCGTTGACGCCGCTGACGAGCTCGTAGCCGGCGGCGGCCTGCCAGGCAGTGACACCGCCGGCGAGGTAGGCGACGTCGGTGTAGCCCACCTGCGCCAGCCTGCCGGCGACGGACTGCGCCTCGCGGCCGCCGTCGTCGTCCGTCACGAACAGCGGCGTCGAGCGCCGCGGCACGAGCGCGGCGATGCGCACCTCGACCTCGCTGCGCGGGAGGGGGACGGCGACCGAGATGTGTCCGACCACGTACCCATCGCCCTCGCGGACGTCGACGACGGCCCACTCGCCGCCGGCGAGGAGCACCTCGCGCAACTCGTGGGGGGTGACGGCGCGCAGGCCGGCTTCCTGCCGGGGTGAGAGCGTGGCGGTGTCGGTCATGGGTGTTTCCTCCGGGAGGGGGCGGTCAGAAGAAGGCGCCGGTGGGCAGCGGCTCACCGTTGATCTCGTGGTTGCCGACCCAGCGCGCCTTGTGGGTGCGCGGGTTGTGCGAGGCGAGCGTGCGGATGTTGCGCCAGTGCCGGTCGAGCTGGGCGACCCGTCGCACGGCGCTGCCGCCGGCGACGTCGTAGAGGCTCGACGTCGCCCGCAGGCCGAGCTCGTCGACCACGATCTTGGCCTTGGCGCTCTGCAGTGATGCCTGGAGCGCCAGGCCGTACTCGGCATCGGTGCCGTGGGCGTCGGTGGCGGCACCGAGCGCGTCGGCGGCGGCGAGCACAGCGGATTCGGCGACGGACGCTGCGGCGGCGAGGTAGCCGACGGACTCCTGCACGAT
Source organism: Ilumatobacteraceae bacterium (assembly GCA_040507575.1). Taxonomy (GTDB): domain Bacteria; phylum Actinomycetota; class Acidimicrobiia; order Acidimicrobiales; family Ilumatobacteraceae; genus JALZMG01. The sequence goes on along the minus strand of JBEVOM010000199.1, from coordinate 7,105 downwards.
CGGGTCATCGGCCGGCCGCTCGGTGACCCCGTGGTAGAAGCTGCGCTCCTTGCCGCGCACCAGCGCGGCCGCTTCACGGGTGGCGCGGCGCAGGATGCCGGCGATGATCGCCGTCAGGTAGAGCTGCGGGAACGTGGCTCCGTAGGGCAGGTCGCCGTAGAGCGACCCCTCCAGGTAGTCATCCCGGCTGACCGCGACGTCGACGAAGCGGGTGGTGCCACTGCCGGTGAAGCGCTGGCCGATGCCGTCCCAGTCGTCGTCGACGAGCACGCCCGGCGCGGTGGCGCTGACGACCAGCTGCACCGGTGTGTCCTCGGGGCCGAGTGCACCGGCCAGCAGCCATTGCACGTAGAGGTTGCCGGTGCTGTAGTACTTCACGCCGTTCAGGCGCAGGCCGTCCGCCGTGGCCACGATCGTCGACTCGTACGTCGCGTCCCGCACGCCGGCCCGCAACGTGGACAGCTCCGACGACGCCAGGCCGAACAGGTCGCCGGCCCGGGTCCGGTCGAACCACCGCTCGTTCGTCGCGTGCGGCCGACGGATCAGCCGCTCGTTGATCTGGAAGTGGTTGCGCAGGCTGTGGGCGACATCGGGGTCGGCGGCGGCGATGTCGACCACGGTGGCGAAGAGCTCGGCGACGGTCGCTCCGCCACCCCCCTGCTCGACGGGCAGGCGCAGCGCCCCGAGCCGGGCGGCGCGGATCAGCTCGAACTCGGCGACCGGTGGTCGGTCCTCGCGGTCGCGGTCGAGCACGCCGGCGTCGATGTGGGCGATCAGGTCGCGCAGGCCGCCCGAGCCGATCGTGACCGGTGGCCCGCCGGCGAGCCGGTCGGCCAGCCGTTCGGGTGCTGCGGCGGGGTCACCGCCGACGGGTGCGGTGATGAGTGCGCTGGTCATCGTGACCTCGTCAGATCCGCACGCCGGCGTCGTCGCCGGCAGCCCATCGGGACGGGTGCGTGACGTACTGGTTCTCCGGCCAGTCGAGACCCAGGTGGTCGCGCAGGGTCGTGCCCTCGTACTCGCGGCGGAAGATGCCGCGCTTGCGCAGCTCGGGCACGACGTGGTCGACGAAGGGCTCCAGCCCGGTCGGGAACGAGTCGGAGTTGAGGTTGAAGCCGTCGGCGGCGCGGCCTTCGAACCAGCGCTGGATGTCGTCGGCGATCTGCTCAGGGGTGCCGACGATCTGACGGTGGGCGCCCGGGTTGCGGGCCAGCACGCCGCGCACCGTCAGGTTCTCGGCCCGGGCCAGCGCCAGCGTCGACTTGAAGAACCCGGCCGACGATCCGAACCGGCCGGGCTCGAGCAGGTGCTCGGGGATCGGTTCGTCCAGCTCCAGGGCATCCGGGGCGAGACCCAGCTTGGCCGCCAGCTTGGCCTTCTCGTCGTCGACGTCGAGGTAGGAGTCGAGGAGCTCCTTGCGCTCCCAGGCTTCGCGCTCGGTGCCGCCCACGATGGGGAACAGACCGGGCAGCAGCAGCACCTGGTCGGGGTCGCGCCCGTTGCGCACCGCCCCGGCCTTGAGCTCGCGGTAGGACTGCTGGGCCTCCTCGTACACGGTCTGCGCGCTGAAGACGGCGTCGGCGTACTTCGCCGCGATGTGCCGACCGCCGTCCCCGGCCTGCACGATCACGGGCCGACCCTGTGGGGTGCGGGGGATGTTCAGCGGGCCGCGGACGCGGAACCGGTCGCTGAGGTAGTCGATCGTGTGGATCCTCGCCTCGTCGGCGAAGATCCCCGTCGCCTTGTCGGCGACGAGCGCGTCGTCCTCCCAGCTGTCCCACAGCCGCACGAGGATCTCGACGAACTCCTCGGCGCGGGCGTAGCGCTCGTCGCGGTCAGGGTGCTCCGTGTAGCCGAAGTTGGCAGCCGTCACGGCGTTCTGGGTGGTGACGATGTTGATCGCCGCCCGCCCGTGGGTCACGTGGTCGACGGCGGCAAGACGCCGGGCGATGTTGTAGGGGTCGTTGAACGTCGTGGAGATCGTGCCGATGAGGCCGATGTGCTCGACCACCGACCCGATCGCGGTCAGCAGGACCGTGGGCTCCAGCGAGTTCCACGGCGCCTCGCCGGCCGTCCCGGGCAGCGCCGGGCCGTCGGCCAGGAACACGGCGTCGAACGTGCCGCGCTCCGCGATGCGGGCGATGTTCCGGTAGTACTCGATGTGCACGAAGCCCAACGGGTCGTCCTGGATCCGCCAGGCGGCGTCGTGCTTGCCCGAGTTCAAGACGTTGGTGTTGAGGTGCAGCAACCGCTGGCGCGGCCTCGTCGGCGAGGTGCTCATGGTCAGTCCTCCGGGGCGACGATGTCGTCGAAGGCCGGGTTGTACGCACCGGTGATGTCGCGCTCGTACTTCAGCGAGCCGATGGCGACGGCGAGGTCGACGATCCGCTGCTCCTTGGCGATGAACTCGGGGTCGCCGACCCGGTACATCCGGTTCACGGACAGGTTGTCGAAGTTGATCTGGGCGACCTCGGGCGTCTGCTTGTTGACCGTCTCCTGGATCTCGAGGTACGCGGCTTCGTTGTTCGGGATCCACTCGCTGTAGAGGAGCGTGAAGCGGCTGAAGAAGTCGTTCAGCGCCTCGAGCTTGGCTGGGTCGTCCAGCACGTCCGGGCGGGTGATGAAGCCGGAGCCGCCGGGAACCCGTAGGTCGTCGTAGCTGGCGAGGAGCTTGGCCTCACCGGAGTCGATGAGGTCCTTGAGCAAGCTGTAGCTCGTGACCGCGGCGTCGAGGTCGCCCTGCACGAACGCGGTCGCGGCGAGCGGGCTGCTGTCGAAGCGGATCGGCTCGATGTCGGCCTCGGAGAGCCCGCCGTCGGCGAGCGCCGACACGTACGCGGAGTAGATGTTGCCGCCGAAGTTGTAGCCGACCGAGTGGCCGGCCAGGTCGGCCAGCGTGTCGATGCCGGCGTCGGTGCGCACGAACAGCCCGGACGGGTAGGGCTGGTCCGGTGACGTCGAGCCGGCGATGTTGTAGATCGCGGGTTCGGCACCGGGGACGGTCCAGTCCTCGTCGGAGTTCGACCACTCGAACGCCGCCGTGTTGTCGCCCACCAGGCCGACGTCGATGTTCCCGGAGTACAGCGCGGCGATCTGCGCCTGCGGGCCGGACAACACAGGTGTGTCGAGCTTGAACGGGATGTCGTCGAAGAGGCCCGACGCCTTGAGGAGGTACGGGTACTCGGCGGTCTGGAAGCCGTACACGACCGTGACGTCGGCGTCGACGTTGTTCGGGTTGTCGAAGCTGACGGCGGCGCCGAGATCGATCGACAGCTCCGTGGTGGAGGGCGCCGCACCCTCGGTCGTGGCGGTGTCGCCGGCGGTCGTGGTCGCCGCGTCCTCGGCAGCGCCGGCCACGGTGTCGCCGGTCGCCGTGTCGGCGCCAGCCGTGTCGGCGACGTCGGCCGGTGTGGTCGTCGCGGTGTCGGCGGCGGTCGCCGATGGGCCGGCGTCGGCGTCGGCGTCGTCGTCATCACCGCACGCCGCGAGCGTGGTGGCGGCGAGCAGCGCCGTGAGGCTCAGAGCGGCGAGCCGTCGTCTCCGCTGGCGGGATCGATCGAGGGCGATGTTGTTCACGGTGGGCGTGTCCTTGTTCGTCGGGGTGGGGGCAGGGGGCGGGAGGAGCGGTCAGCCGGTCGGCGGCGACAGGCGCCGCGTGGCGACGACCTGTGCGGGCTGTCGTGGGGTCAGCGGGCGGCGAGGGCCGGCGCGGCGGCCGACGGGACGACGCCCAACTTGTCGAGCAGGAACGAGCGCAGCTCCAAGAAGCGCGGCTCGCTGCGCTGGCGGGGCTTGTCGATGTCGACGGTGACGTCCACGTCGATCGTGCCGTTGGCCAGCACGAGGATGCGGTCCGACAAGAGGATGGCCTCGTCGACGTCGTGGGTCACCAGCAACACCGCTGGGCGGTGCCGGGCGACGAGCTGGGCGACCAGTTCGTGCATCTTGATGCGGGTCAGGGCGTCGAGGGCCGCGAAGGGCTCGTCGAGCAGCAGCAGGCCGGGCTCGGCGACGAGAGCACGGGCCAGCGCGACGCGTTGGGCCTCGCCGCCGGACAGCGTGACCGGCCATGCATCTGCGTGGGTGGCCAGTCCGACCTCACCGAGCGCGGCCAGCGCCTCGGCGCGATGCTTGCGGGCCGAGCTGGCGCCGAGCACGACGTTGCGCCACACCCGACGCGAGGGGACCAGGCGCGGTTCCTGGAACACCACGGAACGGGCCTCGGGCACGACGACCGTGCCATCGGTCGCGGTGTCGAGTCCAGCGAGGATGCGCAACAGCGTGGTCTTGCCGGTTCCGGACGGGCCGAGCAGCGCGATGAAGTCGCCTTGGCGCAGTTGGACGTCGACGCCGTCGAGCACCGCCCGCTCGCCGAAGACCCGACGCACGCCGCGGGCGTCGACCACGTAGCCGTCGTAGGGCACGTCAGAGCTGGACACTGACCCTCCATGGCAGGGCGACCTTCTCGACGATCCGCATCACCACGTCGATGAGGACGCCGAAGACGGCATAGACGATGACGCCGGCGATGATGATGTCGGGCCGCTGGTTGAGGTTGGCGACGAGCAAGATGCTGCCGATGCCGTCACGGGCGTTGACCTGCTCGGCCAGCACGAGGGCGAGCAGGGACGTGCCGAGGGCGTAGCGCAGCCCGGTGAAGATCTGCGGCAGGGCGGTCGGGAGGATCACCCGGAACGACAGGCGCCGCCCGCTGAGGCCGAAGATCTGCCCGGCCTCGATGAGCTTGGCGTCGACCCCGCGGACACCGTGGTACGTGTTGAGGTAGACCGGGAACACGGTGGCCGCGGCGATCAGCGTGATCTTGGGCTGTTCGTAGATGCCGAACCAGGCCACCAGCAGGGGCTGGATGGCGATGAACGGGACGGCGCGCAGGATCTGCAACGGCGCGTCGAACAGCTCCTCGCCGAGCTTCCACAGTCCGGCCCACAGGCCGATGCTGAGGCCGAGCGTGGCCCCGATCGCCAGGCCGGTGAACGCCCGGCGCAGGGAGACGGGCAGTGCTCGTTGGAGGTCGCCGTTGCGGATCAGCTCGGCGAAGGCATCGATGACCGTGCTCGGCGAGGGGAGCGTGCGCGGGCTGACCCAGCCCGCCGACGACGCGACCTGCCACAACGCGATGAGCGCCACCGGCACGAGGAACCGCAGCAGGCGACCCCGCCAGACGGCCAGACCGGCGAGTGACCGGCGGTCGCTCGGCGTCGGGCTGAGGTCTTCCAGCGCCGGCGACAGGGCCTGGCTCGGCACCCCCGGGGCGGTCGTGTCGGCGCGTGGACCGACCAGCTCGACCGTCGTCATGGCGCGTGCGTGTCCGTGAAGGCCCGGAACGGCACGGTGTCGTCGGCGGCCAGCTCGGCGACGAGACCCAGCTCCCAGGCGAGGTACCTCCGGAACCCGGCGCTGCGGCGATCAGGGTCGGTCTCGCGCCAGCCCGACGGCACCACGTCGTCGGCGGCGTGGAGGGTGCGTCCCTCGCCGGGCTCGACGGCGCGCCCTTCCTCGCGCCAGGCGGCGAAGCCACCGTCGAGCACCTGGATGGGCCGGGCGGTGGCCGTCGCCAGCTCGGCGGCGGCGAGCCGAGCCAGCACGCCGTCGTCGGAGACGAGAAGGATCGCGCCGGTGCCGGCGATGTCACCGGCGGAGGCGGCGAGCCGCTGGCGGAGCGCGAACTGGGCACCGGGCACGTGGCCGTCGTGGTACGCCGGGCTCGGCTGCAGGTCGATGACGGCGACCGCGCCGGAGGCGATCTGAGGTGCCGCCTGGGCCGCGGTCACCACGTCGTAGCCGGTCTCGGGCACGCCGACGGGCTGGCGTGCGACGGGACCCGTCTCGAGCTGCTCGTCCTCGAGAGCGTCGGCCAGCACGTACACCTCGCCCCACCCGATCTGGATGATCCACGACGCGGCGACGGTGGCGCGCACCCGGTCGTTGTCGACCAACACGACGCGTGCGTTGTGCGTCGCGGCATGTCGGAACACCCACGGCGCCACGTCCCAGCTCGGCGCCGAGGCCGACCCGGGCAGGTGGCCCGCCGAGAACTCGTCCGGTGTCCGCACGTCGAGCACGTACAGCGAGCGCTCGTCGGCCTCGGCTCGGAACGCGGCCAGGGTGGCCTTGTCGATGGTGATGACGCCGAAGCGCCCGGCGATGCGGGCCGCGGCGGCGAGGGCATCGGCCAGCGACGCCCCGGTGGGCAGGGGAGGCTCGGCGCGGTGGCCGTGCTCGAGCTCGTGGCCCTCCAGCACCCACGACTGCGTGCCGCCCTCGAGAGCCACCACCCGGTTGGGCAGCCCGGCGTTGATCAGCGCCTGGGCGCCGAGGATGCTGCGGGTGCGCCCGGCGCAGTGCACGACGACGAGGCTGTCGTCGGACGGCACCGCTTCCCGGGCGCGGTACACGAGCTCGGCGCCTGGGATGGAGGTGCCCCCGGGAAGGCTGTGGCTCTCGAACTCGGGCAGCGGACGGCTGTCGAGCAGGACGATGTCGTCGCCCGCCGCCACCTTGTCCAGGTACTCCTGCACGGTGATGTGCGGCGTGTCGTAGATCGCCTCGATCCACTCTCCGAACGCTTGCCCGACGACGTTGTCGCCGCCCGTCTGCACCTTGAAGCCGGCGTCGGCCCACGCCTCGATGCCCCCGTCGAGTGCCGTGACGTCCGTGTACCCGAGCTCCAACAGGCGGTCGCGAGCCCGCGCGGCCAGGCCGTCGTCGCGGGCCGAGTACACCACCACGTTCGTGGAGCGCCGGGGCACGAGCGCACCGACGCGGAGCTCCAGGACGCTCAACGGCAGTGACACGCCGAGCAGGATCGACCCGTGCTCCGCGGTCCGTCGGGGCTGGCGGACGTCGAGGAGTGCGAACTCGTCGGAGCTGCGCAGCAGGTCGTGCAGCTCCTTCGCGGAGATGGTCGTTTCGGTCGTGACGGACATGGGTCTCCTTCGAGCGTTCTGGCCGGCGGTTCGGGCCGGGCCAGTGGGGGCGAGCTCGTGCAGAGGGACACCGTACGGCCCAAATCCTGATCTGTCTAGTCGGATTTACAATCATGATCGGATTTACGGGATTTCGCGCGCTGGACGACGGGGGAGCC
>JBEVOM010000197.1:0-27161 GCA_040507575.1 Ilumatobacteraceae bacterium | reverse complement strand
GGGCTGTCGACGCTCTGGAAGTAGTTCCAGGCGGCGTACTGGCCGGTGAGATCGACGCCCATCGCCGGAGCCTCTTCTTCGGCGATCGACACCGAGATGATCGGCGAGTTGTCCGCGCCGAGGCCGGCCTCGTCGTAAGCCTTGATGAAGCCCACGTTGGACGAGCCGTTGATGGTGTTGAACACGAAGTCGGGCTTCGCCTCGGCGATCTTGGCGACCTGCGTCGTCCAGTCGTCGCTGTCGAGCGGCACGTACTCCTCACCGACGATCTCGATGCCGAGCTCCGCCGCGTACTGCTTGATGATCTTGTTCGCGGTGCGGGGGAACACGTAGTCGGACCCGGCCAGGAACAGCGTCTCCACGCCCTCCGACGCCAGGAAGTCCATCGCCGGGATGATCTGCTGGTTGGTGGTCGCACCCGTGTAGTAGATGTTCGGCGACGCTTCGAGCCCCTCGTACTGCACGGGGTAGAACAGCAGACCGTTCGCTCCTTCGACCACGGGCAGCATCGCCTTGCGAGAGGCGGAGGTCCAACCACCGAACACGGCGGCGACGTTGTCCTCGGTGAGCAGCTTGTTGATCTTCTCGGCGAAGATCGTGGGCTCGCTCTGGCCGTCCTCTTCGATGAACTCGATCTGCTTGCCGAGGATCCCGCCGTCGGCGTTGATCTCCTCGGAAGCGAGGATCAGGGAGTCGCGCACCGTCTGCTCACTGATGGCCATCGGACCCGACGTCGAGTTCAAGAACCCGAGTTGGACGGTGTCACCGTCGACACAGATGTCGCCGGATGCCGCGTCGGAGCCGGATCCCGCGTCGGTGCCGGCGGGCGCGTCCGTTCCCTCGGTACCGGCCGGCGCCTCCGTCCCGTCGGTCGCCTCCGTGCCGGCAGGTGCGTCGGTCGCGCTCGAACTCGCGTCGTCGTCGTCGCCGCCGCAGGCGCTCGCCACCAGGGCGAGCGATGCGATCAGCGGCACGGCGACTCGTAGGGCACTTCGGTTCCGCATGGGACTCCTCGGGGGGTCGAAAAGGTGTTCACGACTGCCCACCGCCCGTCCAAAGTCGTCCGCCCGGTGAACGGGCGAGAAACTACAAGGGCCAATTTTTCCCAATGTGTCCGGAATGTGAAGTCCTCGCGTCTCGACACGACGCGTGCGCACGCGCCGAGGACATCACCGACGCGCTCGTGGCCGCGGCAAGCCTGCTGCTCGCCGGGCTCGCCGCCGTCGTCGTCACCCGCCGACGCATCGGCTCCGGCCGCTAGAGCGTCCCGAGGGGTCCGGTTCGCCTGACCGCTCCGACCTCGGCGCGACGCGTCGGTCCGCCGTTCAGGTCACGCCGTTGAGCGTGTCGACGACAGCTTGCACGTCGCCGAACACGACGAAGTTGACGGCCACGAAGTTGGGGATCTGGCCCCGCTCGTCGCGGCATCGCTCGGCGCGAGCGAGCAGCACCTCTGCCGTGTTGATGTGCTGGGCGTCGGTCACCAGCGCCGAGAATCCCGACAGCCAGTGGTTGAGGAGGAACAGGGGCGCGTCGGGCCGCCCCCGGTTGGGATCGCAGCTGAAGGACTCGACGGTGGGGAACGTGTAGGGCGTGTCCTGCGTGAACTCGAACCCGTTGACGAGCCATGGCGCGTCGGGGACGTCGCCGCCCTCCTCGACCATCACGACCAGCCGCTGACCGCTGGCGACCATCTCGCCGAGCGTCGGCCAGGGCGCACCGGCGACGGGCTGGTGGATGTACGGCACCAGACCGGCCGACTCGACGTCGGACGCGATCAGCGACGAGTCCACATGGTCCTCGATGAACAGGGTGACGACCTCGTCCGGGTTGGCGGCGAGCCAGTTGCGCAGTTGCTGCAACGTCTCGAGGAACGGTGTCGAGCCGGTCTCGCACAGCCCGTGGCACATGTGGCGGGCCTCCGGGCCCTCGGGGACGCCGGCGACCGACTCGGCGATCCGGGCAGCAGCAGCAACGACGTCGGGGCCGAGCTCGGCCTCGGTCACGGCCAGCGCCTCCGCATAGCTGCTCGGTGCCGTCCGCACGACCGACGCCGCCGATCGTCCCGACCAGACGTCGACGAGCAGCGCCCGCACGCCTTGGTCGAGCTGCTCGGGGATCGGGTCGAGCTGCTCGGCGAGGAACCAGCCCGGTTCCCGGGCCACCGACATGGCGTTGTGCGACGCGACGTAGGCGACATCGTCGAACGTCCGGTCACAGAGCTCGACGTGGCCGTTGCAGCGCTGGTCCGCGGCCGGGTCGACGACGGCATCGGCGTCCTGCGCCGGCCGAGCGAGCGCGAACACGCCGATGACCGCGAGCCCGCCGACGGCGCCGAGCGCGATCCACACCGCTGGGCGCGTGCCGGCGCGCCCGCTCGCCGGTTCGGCGGCCAGGACGGGCCGGCGAGCCCTGGCGGCGTCGGCGAACGCGGCGACCTCGGCCAGCGCGAAGAGCGTGAGACCGATCCCGACGACGAACACGGTCAGCTCGACCATCCCGATGGGATCGCTGATCGCGGCGAGACCGACGAGGCCGATGACCACGGCCCGCACGACGACGCCGAGCGTCGAGGTCGGTCGGCGGACGAGCACGGCGCGGGCGCGGGCCGTGCGGGCCCGGAGCGTTCCCGGGACGGCCGAGCCGCAGGTGATCACGGTCGCCACGCCGACGGTCGCCAGTGCCAGCACACCCCACCAGAGCGGTCGCACGAACACCCGCCAGCTCGCTTGCCCGACCGCACCGCCCAGGGTGTCGGTGTCGAGTCGCCGGACGAGGAACCCGCCGACCACGAGCACGAGGCCCACCGCACCCGCCGCCCACACGAGTGCCCAACCTGCGGACACGGCGGCCCGCCAGCGATCGGGTGACGCGAACACTGCGCCGAGCAGGCAGACCAACGCCAGCGCGGGGAGGAGCCACGCGAGGAGGCCGACGATCCGCGTGACCAGAAGCGTCGTCGAGGCGAACGACTGGCTTCCGATGGACGCCAGCGTCACCGACACGTCGCTGGCGGCCGGGGCCCGGTCAGGGGCGACCGCGCCGAGCACGCCGCTGACGACGGCACCGAGATCCACGATCCGCAGCACGACCGAGTCGGCGTCCTCCTCGGTCAGCGCAGTGTGGACGGTCGACGCGGCGCGCCGCGTCGGCCGCTCGAGCAGCTCGCCGCCGGCGACCCGGATCGACACCGCCTGGACGAGCGGGGCCAGCGCGACCAGATCGGGGTTGGACGCGATCAGCTCGGTCGCGATCGCCAACCCGACCTGGGTCGACACCGCGTCGTCCCGACGCACGGCCTCCACGTCGTCGACGAACGTCGGGCCGTCGAGCACGGTCCGGTTGGCGTGTCCGGCCACGAGTCCGAGGGCGGCGAGGACGGCGCCGAGCACGAGCAACGTGCGCACCAGCCATCCGTGCGATCTCGTCATGGGCGGCCTCCTGTCGGTCGGCGGCGATCCGCGCCACGTCGCAGGGCCCCAGGCCCACGCCGGCCGCGCTGGCGCTCGTGGTCCGAGGAACGTAGCCCGCGTCGGCACTCGGCGCGATGCCCGCCCCTCGCCGGACGTCACTCGTCGAGCTGGAAGAACCGGCGGATCCATGCCCACCGGCGGGGCAGGATGCGCAGCACGGGCAGCCCGAACACGAACGTGGAGATGCTGCCGAACCGCTCGAAGACGACCGCGTTCAGCGACAGCGCCAGCACGATCGCCCGCCCGACGATGAAGAACCATCCGAGCGTCACGATCACCGAGCCCATCGCGCCGTAGAGCTCGGACGCCCGGCTGAGGCGGCTCGGGAGGTACAGCTGGCTGACGGCCTGGAGCCCGGTCAACGTGAGCCCGACGAGCAGCGCGCCGGGCAACAACACGCCGGGGTCCGCCGTCGCCCGGGGGAGCAGGACGAACAGTAGGATCCACGCCACCGTGTAGAGCGCGACCGCGCCGAGGAACGAGATGCCGGCGGCGCCGATCCCGAGCTCGTGACGGATCTTGTTGATGATCGTCGAGACGACCCCGACGCCGACGACGAGCCCGACGGTGCCGCCGATGGCCCGGACCGAGGCCTTGGCCCGGACCGGCATCTGCCACGACAGGCAGCTGGCGACCGCCATCACCTTGCTCAGCGTCCGGCCGGTGGTGATCATGCCGAACAGGCCGACGATCGTCGCGATCCACCTCGTCGACGTTGGCTGGGTCAGCGCGTCGTTGATCTGGTGGGCGAGGTTCCCGGCGATCCCGGCGTCGGCCACATCGCCGGAGCCGACGTGGGCCGACAGGAAGCCGGCGAGCCCGACGACGAAGAGCAGGAGCGGGACGAAGAACAGGAACAACCGGAACGCGAGCGCGCTCCCGACGACGGAGCCGGCGGTCTCCCGGTCCCGCTCGTAGATGCGCAGCGCGACGTCGACGAGGGGTCGGTCGCGATGGCGGCCGAGCAACTCGTCGGCCTTGCGCTGACCGGACGCGGCGCGCGCCTTGCCCCAGGCGATGAACGCCGGTTCGGACGACGGGGCCGGCGCCGGGTCGGCGGCCGGTTGCTCGCCGTCGGGCACGGCGTCGGGGGTGCGGCTCGGCACGGGAGCATCATGGCCGCTGCGCCGGCCCGGCGGAGCGACGCGGCATGCGATCTGGGCGCGCCCGGTCTCGATATCGGGACCATGCGCGCCCGGATATCAGTCGCCTCCCGGCAACGCCCACCCCGATCCGGTCCAGTGCAGCTTGCGGGCTGGATCGGCGCGCCCGTCGGCCACGGCGACTCCGCTGGCGGCGAGTTGCCGGTCGGCGTCGGCCGGGCTGGGCCGATCCGCATCGCCGGGCTCCTCGTCGCCGTCAGCGGCCTCGGCGGCCTCGGCGGCGACGAACGCGCCGTTGTCGTCCCGGATCCGGAACCAGTGGGCACCAGTCGGCTCGGGGTGCAGTTCACGAGCGACGGTCGGCGCCAGGTTCCGTGTCAGCCCGGTCGCCGAGCAGAGCTCGGCGTAACTGGTCCATGTCGCGGGATGCTTGTCCAACGCCGCTCGGGCCATCCGTGCGATGGCGGCGGCGTCGATCGGACGGCGCTCGCGAGCGGGACTCGCGGAGCGCGCCGGTGCCGCGCCGGGGGGTCGTGGAGCGCGCGTCACCTTCGCGGACGAGGGTTCGAGATGCCTCGCGCGGAGCTCGGCGAGACGCTCGTCGGACGCGTTTGCCGCCGCCTCCTTGGCGCGCGCCGCACGCGCCGCTCGATCGAAGGACGGGTCGCCGGGGGCTGGCATGGGATCGAGGGTACGCACACATGTCGGCACGCGCTCACGTGGGACGGCCCACACGTTCCGTGTTCGGTGGCCGCCGGGACACCTGCGGCCGCACGCGTGCTGCCGCCTGTGACGGGACCCCCTGTGCTCCGTGCGCCGGACCGGCGTTTGTAGCGTGCGGTGATGGAATCGCCGCGCTGGCCGCCGCGTCTGGCGACCGTCGACGACGCCGACGACGTCGCCGGCCTGCTGCACGACTTCAACACCGAGTTCGCAAGTCCGTCGCCAGGCGTCGACGTGCTGGCGTCGAGGTTGCGCACCTTGCTCGCCGGCGACGGGACGTTCGCCATCCTCGCCGGGATGCCGGCCGTGGCCGTGGCTCTGATCACGCTGCGCACGAACGTCTGGTACGCCGGTCAGGTCGCGCTGCTCGACGAGCTCTATGTCGTGGATCACCTCCGCGGCCACGGGATCGGCTCGGGCGTGATCGAGCACATGATGTCGACGTCGAGAGCCAGGGGCGTCGACCTGATCGAGATCAACGTCGACGAGGGCGACGTCGACGCTCGGCGCTTCTACGAGCGCCACGGGTTCTCGCCGACTGAACCCGGGTCCGCGGAGCACGCGCTGTACTACGCCCAGGAGCTGACGGCCTGACGTGCGGCGGTCGCCTCAGGCGGTCCCGCGGTCGTCGAACCGGTCGCATCGACCCTACGATTCGTCGCCGTGACGTACGACTGGGCGGAGATCGTGGAGCGCGAAGGCGGCGTGCTGGGTGACGCGGCCGCCGCCGATCTGACCGCGCCGGTGCCCGGCGCGCCCGGGTGGGACACGGCGGAGCTGTTGCGCCACGTCGGCCTGATCCACGCCCGCACGAGCGTGATCCTGCGCACGGGGACGCTGGAGCGGCCGTCGCGGAAGAACGGGATGCTCCCTGACCCGCCCGACGACGGGATCGTGGACTGGTACCGGGCAACCCTCACCGAGTTGGTCGCTGATCTCCGGTCGCTCGACGACCCGGAGCGGCCGGTCTACTCCTTCTCGCCGGATCACCAGCGGGCGGGGTTCTGGCCCCGCCGGATGGCGCACGAGACGACGGTGCACCGCGTCGACGCGGAACAGGCGGTCGGTCGTCCAGTCGGGTCGATCGAACCGGCTCTCGCGGTCGACGGGATCGACGAGGTGTTCGCGGTGTTCGTCCCCGCGCTCGGCGCCGGTCGCTCGCCCGGTGACGGTCGGACCGTCCACGTGCACGCCACCGATGCCGATGGCGAGTGGCTGATCCGGTTCGATCAGGGTGCGCTGTTCGTCGAGGTCGGTCACGCCAAGGGCGACGCGGCCGTGCGGGGCCCGGCCGGCGACCTGTTGCTCTGGCTCTGGGGACGCCTGTCCCTCGATGGCCTCGAGCTGTTCGGTGACCGCGGCGCGGCGTCGGCCCTGCGCGAGGTCACGACGTTCTAGTCGACCCATCCCGTCGGTGACGACGGCGCGGCGGGCGCCGCTGTGAGTGGCTCGAGGGCCGCGTGATGAGCGTCACGCAATACAGCGCGCCGTCGCGGTGTTGCACGTACTGTCGGGTGGCAGTGCCCGGCGGCAACCAGGAGGCTCCAACATGAACGTCATGGCCAGCGCCCGTTCGATCGGCCTCGTGAACGACGACCGCCGTGACGTGTCGGGCACCATCGACGAAGCCGTGGTCCTGGAAACCCTCTCGGCGCTCGCCGCCGAGACCCCGGGCAACGACGACCTCTTCGCCGACGTTGCGATGCGTGTGCAACTCGCTCGATCGGCCGGTGTGGTCCACCCTGATGCGAGCAGCGTGCTGGCCCGTCATCGAGGCGGCGCCGTGGCCCAACTGCGCTACCGCTCTGAGATGGCCGACCTGTTCACGGATCTGGCCATCGACGTGGGTCTCCGGGATGCCGCGTCGTTGGCCGACGCCCCAGCCTGAGGTCCGCCTGCTCCTCCGGTGGCCCCGACGCGGCCTCTACAGTCGGCCGTGTGGATGGTGCCGACACGTCGTTTCGAGCGTGGGAGCCTGCCTCGGCCGCTCGTAGCCTGGCCGCACGGTGAGTTGGTCGAAGGTGAGTCGGTCGGGTGAGAACAGGCGTGCGGCGAGACGCGGCACGAGCGCGCCGCACACGGTCCGCGCCGCTGCATGAGCTCGGCGTCGACAGTCGATCTGACTGAGCTCGAAGCGGCGATCTGGTCGACGGCCGACGGTCGAGGGTCGGGCGAGGACGTGGCGCGGCTGCACGCCGACGAGCGGGCCTCGCTCGCGCTGCTGGACCGACTGATCGCTGACACCGCGAAGGACCTGGTGTCGGTGCGATCGTTGGCCGGCCACGAGCGCGAGCAGGTCGTGGCCGATCTCGAGAGCACGGTGAGCAGCCTGAAGGCGCTGGCGTCGCGCCTCGGTCGCCCGGCGGAACCCGAGGAACCGTCCCGTGACGGTGCTCGCAGACAGGCCGAGGTTCCCGGGACGACCGAGCTCCACGTCTCGTGGTCGTCGGGGCGGGTCGTGGCGTGGGCGGCCGGCCGGGGCACGGTGCCGGACTCGCACGACGACCTCTCGAACCGGTTGGAGACGGTCGGAGCGCCACCGGTCGGCTGGCATGCCCATCCCGATGTGCGGTTGCCGGACGGTGTGTCCGCGCCGGCGCTCGCGATCTCCATGAAGGATGCCCTCGGGTGGCTCGTGTCCGTCGGTGCCGAACGCGGCCCGCTCGAGGTGGGCGCCTCGGTGCGTTGGCTCGGGCGCACCGCGGGCGAAGCCGTCCGCCTCGCCGCGTCGGGTTCGGTCGTGCCGACGCTGCGCATCCGGCCGAGCGGCCGAGGTCACAGCGGCGCCCAGGTTCAATGGCGGCCGGCGCTGGCCAACAGCCCGACGATCCTCGCGCTCACGGCCGCCATGCCTGGTCCGGTCGCGGTCGTGGACGGAGGGACCGCAGCCACCACCGTCGCGTCCGTCATCGCGGCCGTGGTGGATGTCATCACGGCCGAGAGCGTCGAGCGGATGGAGCTGCCGGCCCCGCCGCCGATCGTGACGACGTCGTCAGACGTCCGTGACGCACTGATCGCCCGCATGGACGGATCCGAGTTCCAGGCCCCGACGGCGGTCGTCTCCGCCGTGTCGAAGTCGCTCGACCAGTGGACCCGCAGCGTCACGTCGATGTCGCGACCGAGGCTCATCGTGCAGCTGGACGCACCCGGACCGGGCGGTGTGTGGCTGGTGACGGTGCGGGCGCCGACGGCACAGGACCGCACGATGCCGATCGACGCTGCGCTCCGAGCGGAGCGTGGCAACCGGCCCGTTGCTGCCGAGTGGGCCCGGCTCGAGCGGGCCTTCCCGACCATCGACCGCTCAGGCCCGTCTCGACGCGGGCAGATCGCGTTGTCGCAGGACGAGGCCTGGGAGCTGATGACCGTGACCGGTCCCGCTCTCGTGGCCATGGGGTTCGACGTCCGCGTCCCCATGCTGTCGCGGCGGAAGGCGACGCCCATGCTGCGCCTGTTCGCAGAGTCGGCGGACACGGTCGTGGGCGCCCACCAGCTCAGCAACGTCGCGTGGTCCGTGCTGTTCGACGACGTCGAACTGACGAGCGCTGAGGTGGCGAAGCTGGCCGCCCAAGCTCGTCCGCTCGTGCAGGCCCGCAACGGCTGGGTCGAGATCGACCACGCCGATCTCGCCGCCGCTGCTGCGGCACTCGCCGAGGGCGAGGATCTGGGCCAGCTCACGGGCGCCGAGATCCTGCGGCACAGCATCGGTCTGGACGGGATCGCTCTGCGCGGTGGGGTCGAGGTGCGCGGTCGCAGTTGGGCGACCGAGGTGCTGGCGCGCGCTGACGGCGCGTCGTCGTCGGCGACCAGCCGCCCGGAGGGCTTCCACGGTGAGCTGCGCAGCTACCAGGCCGAGGCGCTCGCGTGGATCGGGTTCCTTGACGCCGCCGGCCTCGGCGGCTGCCTCGCCCTCGACATGGGCCTGGGGAAGACCCCGACGGTCCTGGCCCACCTCGCCAGGACGTCGGCGGTCGGCCGCGCGCTCGTGATCGCGCCGGCGGCCGTCGTGGGCAACTGGGCCGCCGAGGCGGCCCGCTTCGCCCCGGAACTGCGCGTCGTCGTCCATCACGGCGCGTCCCGCGCGTCCGCCGGCGAGCTCGTCGCAGAGATCGACGAGGCCGATGTCGTGATCACGACGTATGCCACCGCGGTCCGCGACATCGACTCGCTGGCGTCGGTCGGCTGGCACACGCTCGTGCTCGACGAGGCCCAGGCGATCAAGAACCCGGCCAGCGAGACCGCCCAGCAGCTTCGTCGCCTGGCGGCCGAGACCCGGCTGGCACTGACGGGGACCCCGATCGAGAACGGTCTCGGCGACCTCTGGGCGATCTCGGACTTCGTCAACCCAGGACTTGTCGGGACCCGGCCGGCGTTCATCGCGCAGATGTCCGGCGACGCCGAGAGTGCGCTGCGTGCGCTGAACGGACTGCTGCTCTTCCGGCGCACGAAGAGCGAGCCCGAGGTCGCCGCCGAGCTCCCCGACAAGATCGACGAGCTCGATCACTGCACGATGACCACCGAGCAGATCGGGCTGTACCAGGCCGTGCTCGACGCCCTCGTCGCCGATGTCGACGACCCCGACGCGGTGGGGGCGCGCCGACAGGGGGCGATCCTCGCGGCGATCACCGCGCTCAAGCAGATCTGCAACCACCCCGCGGCGTACCGCGACGACGATCGGCCGCTCGCCGGCCGTTCGGGCAAGCTGGCCCGCCTCGAGGAGATCGTCGAATCCGTGTTCGCGGCCGACGAGCGGATCCTCGTCTTCACCCACTTCGCCACGTGGGGCCGACGGTTGGCGGCGCACCTGACGGACGTCACCGGCATCCCCATCTCGTGCTACGACGGCAGCCTCTCCCGCGGCACCAGAGACCGCCTCATCACCGAGTTCCAGGCTGGTCGTGGGGCCGGCGCGCTCGTGCTCTCGTTGAAGGCCGGCGGCACCGGGCTGAACCTCACCGCCGCCAACCACGTCGTGCTCTACGACCGCTGGTGGAACCCGGCCATCGAGGACCAGGCCCGCGACCGTGCCTGGCGGATCGGCCAGCAGCGCACCGTCGTCTCGCACCGGCTCGTGTGCCCTGGCACGATCGACGAGCGCGTCGAGGAGGTCGTCGCCGGCAAACGGCACATCGCCCAGCTCGTGCTGCCGCGGTCCAGCTCGATGGCCGATCTCGACACCGACCAGCTCCGGTTCGCCCTCGGGCTGCGACCCGACGAGCTGCTCGCCGAGGATCAACCGTGAACCAGCCCCGCAACACGCGGCCGACCAGCCGTCGACCGCAGCAGAACCGGCGACCGACGAAACCGGTGGACGTCTGGCGGCCCGCCGATCCGCTGCCCGACCTCGCACCGATCACCGTGCCCGACGACGTCAGCGCCCTGTTGCGCACGCTCGGTGACCCGCCGACCGCCGGCGGGGACATCCTCGCCAGCTACTTCATCGCGGTCGTCGAGCGAACCGCCGCCATCGCCGCGGCCATCGCGCTCAGTGCCGACCTGCTGGCGACCGTCGACCCTGCGGTCTGACGGACCGGGATCGGCCGCGCCCGGCCTGCCGGCGATCCGGGAGCGGTCAGTCTCGCATTCGAGAACCTGCGCGCCCAGATGTGTAATCGAGACCCAGCGCGCCCAGATGTCGGGGCCGCGGCCGGACCGCTCGCCCTCGTCAGCGCTCCGACGGTCAGTCGGCCGATGGGCTGACGTCGAGCAGGTCGACGACGAACACCAGTGTCTCGCCACCCTTGATGACGTCACCGGCCCCGCGGCTGCCATAGCCGAGATCGGGTGGGATCGTCAGGCGGCGGCGGCCGCCGACCTTCATCCCGGCCACGCCCTGATCCCAACCGGCGATCACTTGACCTGCTCCGAGGTCGAAGTCGAACGTCGCCCGCCGGTCCCACGAGGCGTCGAACTGCTGGCCGTCCGACCATGACACACCGAGGTAGTGCACCGTCACCCGCTGGCCGGCCGCAGCATGCGGGCCGTCGCCGACCTCGACGTCCTCGACCACCAGCTCGGTCGGAGGTTCTCCAGCGGGGATGGTCACGATCGGCTTCTCGGTGGCAGGCACCGGCACAGCCTGCCGCGCCCGCCCGGCCGGCAAACCCCGCGGCTGCGGGCGACGGCGTCAGGCGAACTGCGACCGCACTTCGGGCGGGATCGGCGGAAGGTGGTGGACGGCGTCGAGCCGCATGGCGAGACAATAGGTCACGACGTGCAGCATGACCGACGACGGGGGTCCCGCCAGTGCCGCCGCTCGCCCGTATGGTTGGACACCCCGAGCTGATGACCGTGCCGCCGCTCCACAACCCGCTCCTCGACATCGTGCTGGCCGCCACACCACGAGCGGCGGGCGCCGGGACGAGGATGGACACCGTGCGGCGCTACGCGTTCGCCGTCCCGACGCTCGAGGCGCTCGACGCGATCCGCCGGGCTGCTCCCGCCGGCGTGCTCGAGATCGGCGCCGGCGCCGGGTACTGGGCGTACGTGGCCGACCAGGAGGGCATCGACGTGGCCGCGTTCGACATCGAACCGGCGCCGTCGCCGTCGAGCAAGTGGTTCGCCGCCGTGCGGCCGTGGTTCCCGGTCGACCGGCGGGACCACACGGTGGTCGAGGCGCACGGGGGGCGTACGTTGCTCATCGTCTGGCCCCCGATCGACGAGACCTGGCCGCTCGACGCGCTCGACCTGTACCTCGCCGCGGGCGGGCGCTGCGTGGTGTACGTCGGTGAGCCGCCCGGGGGTGGGACGGGTGACGACGCGTTCCACGCCCGCCTCGGCTTGCTCGCCGTCTGCAACCACTGCGCGTACGGCATCGAGACGTCACCGTGCGTGTGCGCGATCGAGCCCCGCTGGCGGCGCATCGAGACGGTCGGTCTCCCGCACTGGCCGGGGTTCGTCGACGACCTCCACGTGTTCGTCCCCCGCACCCTCAGCGTGACGCCGGAACGAGGACGACGCGGCGCGCGCTGGCGTCGGGCTCGAGGAAGCGCAACGCCCGCTCCGCCTCGGCGCTGATCGCCCGCTGGCGGCGGGCCGGCAGCGTCAGGTGGCAGACCGTCATCGTCGACGTCCCGGTGTCGGCGTCGCGGGTCAGGTTCCACGTCGCGACGACCTCGCCGTCGTCGAGGACGGTGCCGTGCACGGGTCCGGCGGTCGCCAACGAGGCGGCGTCGGCGTGCTGGAACCGGCTGCGGTCGGCGTGCGAGAGGAGCACGTTGTCGTACTCCGGGAGGAATCGGGTCGGCGCCGGCACGTCGGGGTCCACGATCAGGCCGTCGGGCACGTCCAGGAGCTCGCGGCCGCGCTCGTCGCGCCACGATCGGATCCGCGGGCGGATCCGCTCCACCACCTCGCGGAAGCCGGTCAGTCGGCACCACGCCGCGATGTCGGCGGTCGTCGCCGGGCCGAACGCGGCGAGGTAGCGCACGACGACGTCGTCGATCGACGGGCGCTCGACGAGCGGACGCCCGAGCCACGTCTCAGCGGTCGTCGTCGTGACCTCGCCGCCCCGGCGCCACAGCCCGCGAGGCGGGACCTGCACCAGCGCCAACCGGTTGCGGCAGGCGAGGACCAGCGCACCGGGGTCGACGTCCGGGAAGCGGGCGCCGAGCAGCCGACGCAGCTCGCGTGCACCGCGGGGGCGCTCGGACAGGAGCGGGCGGGCGACGTTCACCACCTCGTCGACGTCGATCGACGCGAGGACCTCGGCGTACTGCGGGTGGCGTGCCATCTCGCCCTCCAGGACGGGCTGGCAGAGCGGGCGCAGGGTCAGGGCATCGGTGGCCGTGACGAGGTGCACGGTGCCGCGCATGGCGACGATGCGCACGACCTGGCGCCCGGTCAGCAGCGTCGAGAGCGAATCGGGTTCGAAGCCGGCGAGTCGCGACCACAGGCCGAGGTAGGGGTTGTGGGGGACCTGGGCCTGCATGCCGACGAGATGCTCGACGGCGTCCAGCGGCGATCGCTCGGCGCGCTCGAGCAGCAGCTGGCGGGCGAGCGTCGCCCTGTTGAGGGCGCGGCGGCTCAGGACGTCGGCGGTCACCGCGCCGAGTCTGGCCCGCCGGGTCCGGCCAGCCGGTCAGGACCGGCCGGTCAGGACCGGCCGGTCAGAACGTGATGGTGATCGGCTGATCGAGGTATGGCGACATCTTCCACCCACGCCGCGGCACCTCGATGATCGTGTCCTTGCCGAGGACGTCGTTGAGGCCGCTGATCAGGGTCGCGGCGCGGCGCGGTGTCATCAGCGGCAGGTTCAGCTTCGCCGCCAGGTCCTCGGGCGTGACCACCTGGCCCGGCCTCTGGGCGAACACCGTGAGCATGGCGCGCTGCTGGGCCCCGAGCGTGATCTCGGCCGACTTGGTGTCGGGGAACGGCGCGGCATACGGCGGGTAGATCATGGCGCGCACCGTAGGAACGGGCCGTTTCGGCTGTGTTCGGCGATTGTGAACGGCGTGTGACGGCGACCTCACCCGAGGATGTCGGCGGCGATCCCGTGGAACAGCTCGGCCGACAGTCCGAGCGAGTCGACGTCGACGCGCTCGTCGTTGCCGTGGAAGCGGCTGCCGAACGATTCCAGCGTGACCCGCGGTGAGAACAGCCCGGCCCCGTACGCAACCGCGCCGCGGGCGCGGTAGAAGCGGGCATCGGTGCCAGCGGTGACGATCCCCGGTACGAGCTCGGCGCCGGGGTAGGCGACCTGGGTGTGCGTGGCGAGTGAGTCCCACAGCAGGTTGCCGACCGGCGAACGGGTCGACTCGGCCTCCTGCAGGGAGCTGATGTCGACCCGATCCGCGAGGTCGCCGAGGATCTCGGCGTAGTAACTGTCGACGACGTCACGCGTGTCGCCGGGCACGGTGCGGATGTCGACGTCGATGTCGATGACGTCGGGGATCGTGTTCGTCTTCTGGCCGCCGTGGATCACGTTGGGCGAGATCGTCGTGTGTGAGCAGGCGTGGGCCAGTCGGGCGACGCCGGTCGGCAAGGCGGCGATGGCGTCGTCGATCGTCGTCGGGTCCGACAGCGCCGCCCGGACGTCGTCGGACACGTCGAGCGAAGCCAGTTGGGCGTGCCACAGGTCGTCGAGGTTGGGGTGGGGCCGGAACGCCACCAGCCGGCGCACGACCTCGGCCGCGGTGACGAGCGCGTTGTCGGCGCCGTAGGGCATGGACCCGTGGCCCGGCGTGCCGTGGATCCGCAGCCGCCGCCAGGCCAGGCCCTTCTCGGCGACGTTCACGATGACCCGGCGGCGGCCGTCGGCGGCGGCATGCGACCACCCGCCCATCTCGGTCAACACGTAGTCGGCGCCGACGGCGTCCCAGTGCTCCTCGAGCATGTACTCGGCGCCCCACCGTCCGCCGGCCTCCTCGTCGGCGACACCGAAGTAGACGAGCGTGCCGCGTGGCCGGAAGCCACCGGCGGCCAGGCGACGCACCGCGACCGCCATCGACGCCGTGATGTTGAGCATGTCGACGGCGCCGCGTCCCCACACCTCACCGTCGATCAGCTCGCCGCCGAACGGGTCGTTGGACCAACCGTCGGGGTTGACCGGCACGACGTCGGTGTGGCCCATCAGGCACAGCGTGGGCGCGGTCGGGTCGGTGCCCTCGATGCGGGCGACGATCGAGGTCCGGCCCGGTCGGTTCTCGAAGCGCTCGACGTCGAGTCCGGCCCCCTCGAGATAGGTCTGCAGCAGGTCGGCGTTGCGGAGCTCGCCGCCCGAGTCCGGTGTGCCGTCGTTGACGCACCGGTTGCGGATGAGGGCCTGCAGCAGCTCGGTCGTCGGCCCGGAGAAGCTGTCGATGTCGGCGTTCGTCACCCGGACGAACCTATGTGAGCCAGCGCGTCGACACACGGGACGCGCCCCGTCAGCTGGGCGCGCTGAGTCCCAGATCCGAGACTCGGCGCGCCCAGATGACGGTCGCGTCGATGGGGAGCGTCGGTCGGCATGGGGGCGGGTCGCTCCGACTCAGACGACGGGCCGGTCGACGGCGAGCGCGTCGATCACGCCGAGGATCTCGTCGCCGTAGCGCTCCAGCTTCGCCGGCCCGATGCCGTCGCAGGCGACGAGGTCGGCCGGGGTCGTGGGTCGGGCCAGTGCGATGCCGCGCAGGTGCTTGTCGTTGACGACGACGTACGCCGGCACGGCGTCGGCCGCCGCCCGCTGCGTCCGCCACGATCGCAACGCCGCCTCGGCGGCCGCGGCGTCCCCCCACAGCTGGGCCGGCGCGACCAACGGCGCCCGTCGGCCGTCGCAGCCCACCCGCTCGCCGTAGCGCACCCGCAACGTCCCGCCCGACGCCGTGCGGACGAGCGCCGAACGGCCGTCGGCGTCCTCCACCGTGCCTTCGTGCCCGCCAGGGATCGTGATGACGAGCCCCGGCGCGGCCGCGATGCCGTCGGCGGGCGACGGCGTCGTCGATGGCCGCTTGGCGGACGCGACAGGCGGCGCGGCGGTCGACCGAGCGCGCGGTGGCAGGGTCGGCGGCGCGCGGCCGGCCAGCTCGTCGAGGAAGCCGCTGCGGCGCGTCCCGTCCGCCATCACGGCGACGCGGTGGCGGGCACGGGTGATCGCGACGTGCAGGACACGGCGCTCCTCCTCGACGTCGTCGGCCAAGCGATGGGGCATGATCCCGTCGGCGGCACCGAACACGACGATGCGGTCCCACTCCCGGCCCTTGACCCGATGGATCGTCGAGAGCGTGATGCCAGCGGCGTCGGACTCCCGGCGGAACGCGTCGCGCAACCACGGTTCGAAGCCCTCCGGCTCCGGGTGGAGGTCGGCGACGCCGAGCAGGCCGTCGAGGTCGTCGAGGTGGCTCGATCCCTGCCCGCCGCCCGTGCGGTCGAGGAGGCTCATCGCCGCGCCAAGCCCGACGTCGTCGCGCACCGCTTCGAGCACGTGGCGCGTCGTCCCGTCGCGGCCGGCGTCCACGACGATGCGGAGGTCGTCCACGAGCCGCAGCACCTTGCCGGCGTCCTTGTCCCCGACCTGGTCGGCGATGGCCACCAGCTGGGTGAGCGTCCAGCGGGACCGCCGGTCGAGGCGCTCGGAGAACCACGGCGGCAACCCACGCGTCGGGCGGCGCAGGATCTCCACCACGTCGCGCGTGGCCAGCCCGTCGGACGACACCGCGATGCGCAGGTAGGCCAGCGCGGCCCGCATGCCGGTCCGTTCGAGGACGTCGGGGCGCAGCACGGACGAGATCGGCAGCCCGGCGACGTGGAGGGCGACGTGCGGGGCCAGCAGCAGCGAGTTCACGCGAGCCAGGACGGCGATGGACGCCGGATCGACCCCGGGCTCGGCCAGCCACTGGCGCAGCACGCCGAGCGTCGCCGTGGCGCCATCGTCCCGACCGTGCTCGACGACGCGCAGCGCGCCGGGCGTGGCGTCGGCCGCCGGACCGGGCTCGATCGCCTTGGCCACGCGACGGTGGTTGTAGCCGAGCAGCGTGCGGGCGCCGGAGACGACCTCGACCGGGCAGCGGTAGTTGACCGTCAACGGGTGCGGCACGGCGCCGGGGAAGAGCTGGCCGTAGTCGATGAGGAACGCGGGATCGGCACCGGCATGGCCGTAGATGCACTGATCGTCGTCACCGACGCCGAACACGTCGAGGGCCGGCATCGAGAGCAGGCGCAGCAGCAGGACGTGCGCCGGCGTCAGGTCCTGGAACTCGTCGACCAGGAGGTGGGCGCACGACCGTTGCATCGAGCGGCGGAACGCACCGTCGGAGAGCAGGGCTTCGACCGCGGCGTAGATCTGCTCGTCGAAGTCGACGGCGCGGCGCTCGGCGAGGCGTCGGCGGAACACCGGGAACAGCTCGGCCAGGCCGGGCACGTCGTCGCGGGACGCTTCGACGACCTCGGGATCGGTGAGGCCGAGGCGGATCGCGGTCAGACCCTCGACGTAGGGGCCGATCGGGTCCGTGTTCGCCCGCCGCTGGCGCCGGCCCGGCAGGAGGTCGTCGATGATGCGCCGCACATCCGGCTCGTCGAGCACCGGAGGCGACGCGCCGCGGTGTTCGGCGACCACCCAGAGCCCCAGCGAGTTGAGCGTGCGCACGCGGGGCCGGAAATCGGTCGTGCGGGCCTCCATCTCCAGCTGGGCCTGCTTGTTGTACGCGACGGCCAGCACGGCGGCCGGTTCATAGGCCCGATCGACGTGGAGGTGCCGGAGTCGCTCGGTGAGCACGCGGGTCTTGCCCGATCCGGCCGGCGCGATGACGCGGGCTGGTCCCGCCCCGTGGCTGACGGCGGCCAGCTGGTCGGGGGCGAGGTCGGCGCTCGGGACGACGGCCGGTGGCACAGCCGTCAAACGGCCGAGATCGACCGACTCGCTGTGCACGACGGTCTGGGGGAGCGCGAGCGGGGACCGGGGCCCGCCGTCGACCCACGCCGGGCGACCGTCGGGCAGCACGATGTCGGCCTCGCCGTCGGGTGTCACGGCGGCCGCGTCGTCGAGCCGGGCCGCCTTCACCCCCCACCACCACACCGGCTCGCCGACGCGGGCGTCGTACGTGTTCGCCCAGGTCAGGAAGTGCAGCCGGTCGAGCGACGGCTCGGTGCCCGGCGCCAACCGCCACGGCTCGACGGTGATCGAGGCCGGCTGCCGGAACACCGCCGGGTCGACGCCCAGCACGATGGCCAGCGGCTCTCGGGCCGCCCACGCGGCGTGCAGCCGGGCCACCGTGGGCGCCGGGTCGGCGAGCACCGCCTCGTCGATCGTGACGACCGGCGCGTCGAGCCACGGCGGCGGGACCGGCGTCCCGCTGACGAGGACGACCCCACGACCGAGCTCGGGAGGTCCGGGGACGGGCACCCGGCCAACCTACGCCGGGGGTGTCGCAGCGGCGTGGGCGGTGACGAGGCCGATCGTCGCGGCGAGCACGACGTAGCCGTTCCCGTCGACGTGGTCGGCCAGTGCGGCGGCCAGCGCCGTCCTGACCTGATCGCGGCGGGCATCGTCCAGCGTGTCGGCGACGACGCGGGCCGCCCCGAGCTGGAGCGCGACGGTTGCCGCCTCGTCGGGCCCCACACCGCCGCCGAGCGGCAGGTGCACGAGGCGGCGGTGCCACTCGACGTCGCGCCAACCCGCTGCGGTCAGCAGCTCGACGACGGAGGTCGGGTCGCCGAGCGAGGACGGCCCGAAGTCGATCGACGGGACCGCGGGGTGGTCGTCCTCGCCGAGCTCGTCGAGGACGGCGCGCAGCGGGACCTCGAACACGTCGCACTCGGGCCGCAGCCCCCAGACGGCCATGCACAGGCGTCCGCCCGGCTCCGTGGCCCGTGCCAGCGTCGTGAACGCGCCCGCCGGATCGTCGAAGAACATGACCCCGAAGCGCGAGATCACGGCGTCGAAACCCTGCGCCGGCGGGTCCCACGTGCCGACGTCGGCCTGCACCCAGTCGATCGCCGAGGCGCCGTCCGGGACCGGCTCGGCGCGGGCCGCGTCGAGCATCGATGCGGCGATGTCGAGACCGACGACGTGTCCGGTCGGGCCGACGAGGCCGGCGGCGCGCCGCGTCGTCGGGCCGACGCCACAGCCGACGTCGAGGACCCGCTCGCCGGGACGCAGGCCGGCCATCTCGAAGAGCGCGTCGGAGACCGGCGTGAGCTGGCGATCGAGCGCGGCGGCGATCGACACCCACCGAGCGGCGCGGGCCCCGTCCCACGTCTCGCCGCTCGGAGACCGGGGCCGTAGCCGCGCCGCCACCTGCTCCACCAGCTCGACGACCTCGTGGGCGCAGGCGATGAACGCCTCGACCTCGCCGCCGCCCGGATCGACGACCTCCTCCCACGGGGCCAGTTCGACGTCGGCCAGGCCGAGCTCGGCGACGCGCTCGGGCAGCGGGCGCTCGTCATCGGCCAGCTCGCGGTTGAGGCGCTGCAGGGTCACCGTGCGAGCGGCGGCCGTCGGGTGCTCGCGGCGCACCCACTCCACGTGCTCGGGGGCCAGGCCGATGACCACCGTCGCCCGCTCGAGGTCCTCGGCGACCGCCTGGCGGCTGAGGTGCCGGGGTGGCGGCACACCCACGGCCTCGAACCCGGCTCGGGTGCGCCAGCTCATGGGGAGCCCGTCGATCGAGAACGTGCCCGCCGTCTGGATGTCGACGTCGGGGAGGTGCGAGCGCAGCACGGCGCCGGCGATCACCGAGCGGGTCGCGTTGCCGGTGCAGAGGATGAGGATGGTGGCGGTCATGGTCGGTCAACGGAGTATCGCGGAGTCGTCGGGCGCCGCGGCGACTGCGCAGTACGGTCCGATGATGGTCTCGTCCTTGCTCGTCCCGGCCGACATCCCGCCAACCGCGGACCCGGACGGGGGAGGCGGCAGCGGCACCACGGTGATCATCATCGTGCTCGTGCTCGTGGTGATCCTGGCGATCGTCGTCGGCGTCCTGCTGGCCCGCCGGCGGCCGCGCTGAGCGGTGCCGTCGTGCTGACGATCCAGCCGTCACCGGGCGGCGACGGCGACGCTCAGCCCGATCGCCGTGGTGATCGAGTTGGCGAGCACGCTGACACCGAGCAGGTCGAGCGCGGGCACGCCGTGCCCGCGCAGGCCGACGACGAGCACGAGCCACTCGACGGCACACACGGCGGCCTCGGCGGCGACCAGCACAGCCAGGTAGGCGCCGGTGCGGTCGTCGTGGCGCGACACCGTCCACCACAGCGCGGGGTGCGTCAGCACGTTGGCGACCACGCTCACGACGACGAGGCGCGTGGTCGTGACGCCGCGTGGTCGCACGACGACCACGACGACGACCACCTCGACGGCGATCGTCGCGATCAGCGCGATGACGGCCGCGGTCATCGGGTGGCTCGGCCCGACGGGCCGCCACCGTTCGCCGCGACGATCGTCATCGCGGGGGTCGCCGCGGTGGCGTTCCTCCTCGCCGTCACGGTGCCGCTCTTGACGACGGCGTTGGCGCTGATGGCGTTCGGCGTCGTGCACAACGTCGCCGAGCTCCGGTACGTCGGGGGCCGCTTCAGCGGCCTGCTGCGTGGCGGGTACCTCGTCGTGCTCGGCGGGATCATCACCGGGATCGTCGTATCACGTCTCGTCGGCGTGCTGTTCGGGGGCTCGTGGTCGTTGACCACCGAGATCGTGTTGTCGTACGGGCTGCTCGTCGCCGCCGTCGTCGGCGGTCTCGGACGGCGGTCCGCGCCCGGTACGTCCGCCGCGCTCGGCGTCCTCGCGGTGCTCCTCGTGGTGTCGCTGACCCACCCCGACCAGCACGTCGTCGTCGTCACCCACCTCCACAACGTCGTGCCACTGGTGTTCCTCTGGGAGCTCTCGGGCGCGATGCGCGGCCGGCACCGGCGGGCGTTCCGCGGCGTGCAGTTGGCGTGGGTCGTCGTCGTTCCCGCCCTGCTCCTCGCCGGCGTGGCCGACGGCCCGCTGCAGCACGCCACGACGTCGATCGGCCTCGGCGGCGCGTCGGGCCTGGCGCCGTCGACGGCGCCGGCCAGCACGGTGGGCACGACCCTCGGCATGCGCTTCCTCGCCGTGTTCGCGTTCCTGCAGCTCATGCACTTCGTCGTGTGGGTTGCCGTGATCCCACGCTGGTCGGCGGCGTCGACCGCGACGTTCGAGCAGCGGGTGCCCGCGCTGGGGGGGCGGCGACCCTGGGTGATCGCCGGCGCCGCCGGCCTGGCGCTGGCGGTGCTGTTCGTCGTCGACTACGCGCAGGGGCGCACGGTCTACGCCGCGCTCGCCAGCTACCACGCCTACCTCGAACTGCCCATCGTGCTCGCCGTCGTCGTGGGCTGGCGGGCACGATGGGCGCGATGACCGCTGCGACTGTCTCGACCGACCGCTACGCCGAGTTCACGGATCTCGCCATCGACCGTCCCGCGGCGCGGGTGCTGCGGATCACGCTCGACGCCCCGGGGCTGAACGCCGTCAGCCCGTCGGCGCACCGCCAGCTGGCCGACGTGTGGCGCGTCGTCGATCGTGACCCCGACACGAACGTCGCCCTGCTGCGCGGCGCCGGCACGGCGTTCTCGTCCGGTGGCAGCTTCGAGCTCATCGGCGGCCTGGTCGAGGACTACGAACTGCGGGCCGAGACGATGCGTGAGGCCCGTGATCTCGTCCACAACGTCATCGACTGCTCGAAGCCGATCGTGTCGGCGATCCACGGCGCGGCCGTCGGTGCCGGCCTCGTCGCCGGGCTCCTCGCCGACGTCTCCGTCGTCGCCCGCACGGCGAAGATCATCGACGGCCACACCCGGCTGGGCGTCGCCGCCGGCGATCACGCGGCGATCTGCTGGCCGTTGCTGTGCGGGATGGCGAAGGCCAAGTACTACCTCTTGACGTGCGACGCGCTGAGCGGCGAGGAGGCCGAGCGCATCGGCCTCGTCTCCCTCTGCGTCGACGACGACGAGGTGCAGGAACGGGCGCTCGCCGTCGCCGTCCAGCTGGCCGACGGAGCGCAGGCCGCGATCCGGTACACCAAGCAGACGTTGAACCACTGGTACCGGGCCCAGTCCGGGATCCTCGACGCCAGCCTGGCCTACGAGATGTACGGGTTCGCCGGTCCGGACGTTCGCGAGGGGCTGGCCAGCCACACCGAGCGGCGGCCGGCCGACTTCGTCAACCGTCCGTCGTCGGCTCCAGGCACCGCCACGAGCTGAGCGACCGAGCGGGTCAGATCCGCTCGATGATCGTCGCCGTGCCCATCCCTCCGCCCGTGCACATGGCGATGAGCGCGGTCTCCTTGTCGGTCCGCTCGAGCTCGTCGAGTGCCGTCTGGATCAACATCGGGCCGGTGCCGCCGATCGGGTGGCCGAGTGCCATCGCCCCACCGTTCACGTTGAGCGAGTCGATGTCGAGGCCGAGCTCGCGGATCGCCTTCAGCACGACGGCGGCGAAGGCCTCGTTGATCTCCCAGATGTCGATGTCGCCGACCGACATGCCGGCCTTGTCGAGGCAGCGCTGGGCGGCGGGCGCCGGGCCGGTGAGCATGATCACCGGTTCCGAGCCGACGGCGGCGGTCATCCTGATGCGGGCCCGCGGCGTGAGCCCATTTGCCCGGGCGTAGTCCGACGACGCCACCAGGATCGCCGATGCGCCGTCGACGACACCCGACGAGTTGCCGGCGTGGTGCACGTGGTCGACGGCGTCGATCTGCGGGTACGTGCGCATGCACATCTCGTCGAACGTCTCCCCACCGAACTTGTCCCACGGCGTCGCGCCCATCTCCGCGAAGCTCGCCGCCAACCCGGCCAGGCCCTCGACCGTCGTGCCCGGACGCGGGAACTCCTCGTGGTCGAGCGCGATCGAGCCGTCGTCGTTGAGCACCGTGATGACGCTGCGGTCGAACCGGCCCTCGGCGATCGCCTTCGCGGCGCGGTCCTGGCTCATGACGGCGAGCTCGTCGCAGTCGGTGCGCGAGAAGCCCTCGACCGTCGCGATGAGGTCGGCCGAGATGCCCTGTGGGATCAGCGGGTACTTCTCGCGGACGTGCGGGTTGCCGCCGTCCATGGTGCCCGGCACGCCGTCGCCTCCAGCCGTGAACGGCCGTGACATCGACTCGACGCCACTGCCGATGACGAGGTCCTGGTGCCCGGCGAGGATGCCGGTGGCGGCCATCCCGACGGCCTGCTGCCCGGACCCGCAGAAGCGGTTGATGGTGAGGCCGGGCGTGCTGTACGGCCAACCGGCCGTCAGCACGGCGAGACGGGCGATGTCGCCGCCATGGTCTCCGACACCCGCCGCGTTGCCCGTGATGACGTCCTCGATGTCGGTGGTCGCCACGCCCGTCCGGCCGACGACCGCGTTGAGGCACTGGGCCAGCAGTTCCTGGGGGTGGATGTGGTGCAGCGCTCCGTTGGCCCGGCCCTTGCCGCGGTACGTGCGCACGCCGTCGATGATCCAGGCCTCGCGGTCGCTCATGACGTTGTCTCCGTGTCCATGTGGGCCTCCGTGTCGATGTGCTGCTGTGCCGAGGTGGCTTCGTGCCGATGTGCTTCCTCGGCCCGCCACCGTGGCGGCGGGCCGTGATCCGTGTAGCTCACCACGCCGACGCGGCCCCTGCCGCATCAGGGACCATCGGCATCGCCCGGGGCAACGCGGAGCCCGCCGGATCGGCGCGGTCAGCGGCGCAGGACCATCCGCGATGGTCGTGGGGGTCACGCCGGCGCGACGGCGCAGGAGCACGGCATCGACGACCGGCGGCGGCCCGTCACGCAGGTCGTACTCCCCGTGCTGCACGCCGGCGACCATTTCCACGAGCGGGGATGACCGGATCGCAGGTGTCCGGCCCCGTAGCGTCCCGCAGTGATGAGCGACCGAGTGGTGCTCGTACGCCACGGTGAGACGGCGTGGAGCAGCCAGCGCCGCCACACCGGGCGCAGCGACATCCCGTTGAACGACGACGGACGGCGCCTCGCGGCCCGGTTGCACCCGGTGCTGTCGGCGATCAGCGGGATCGACGACGCGCTCGTCCTGACGAGCCCCCTGCGACGGGCCCGTGACACGTGTGCACTGGCCGGCCTGGGTGACCGTGCCGAGGTGGAGCCCGACCTGGTGGAGTGGGACTACGTCGCCGCCGAGGGGCGGCGCACCGACGAGATGCGCCGGGACGTGCCCGGGTGGTCGGTGTGGACCGACGTGTGTCCGAACGGCGAGACGATCGATCAGGTCGCGGTGCGGGCCGACCGGGTGCTCGCCCGCGTCGCCGGCGAACCGCGCCTCGTGGTGCTCTTCGCCCACGCCCACGTGCTGCGCATCCTCGCCGCACGGTGGTGCCGGCTGGAGGCCCGTGAGGGACGGATCTTCACGCTCGACCCGGCGAGCGTGTCGATCCTCGGGCACGAGCGCGAGGTCCCGGTGGTCGAGCGGTGGAACATGGTGCCCGTCGACCAGCTCGAACGCTTCATCGGGAGCGCCGGACCACCCGCTACCATCAACACGATGAGCGCCGACAGCTCGTCCACTTCATGACAGCGACCGAGACCACGACGACCGTCGTCGTTCCGGGCACGCATGTCATGTCGGCACTCGTCGGGCCCCGGGACCGGCACCTCCGCCAGATCGAGGAGGCGTTCCCGCGCACGGAGATCCGCGTCCGCGGCAACGAGGTCACGGCGCGCGGCGATCGGTCCGAGCAGGTCGGCCGGCTCTTCGAAGAGCTCGTCGGCCTCCTCCAGCGCGGTCACGAGCTCGACGCGAACAGCCTGCGCCGGGTCATCGGCATGGTCGACGACGACGAGCGCCCGAGCGAGATCCTGACCCAGGACGTGCTGCGGGGCGCCAAGGGCCGCCAGGTCCGCCCGAAGTCGGCCGGTCAGAAGCGGTACATCGACGCCATCGCCGAGAACGTCATCACGTTCGGCATCGGCCCGGCCGGCACGGGCAAGTCGTGGCTCGCCGTCGCGATGGCCGTGAAGGCGCTGCAGGCCAAGGAGGTCCAGCGGATCATCCTCACCCGCCCGGCCGTCGAGGCGGGGGAGCGGTTGGGGTTCCTGCCCGGCGACCTGATGGCGAAGATCGACCCGTACCTGCGTCCGCTGTACGACGCGCTCTACGACATGGTCGAGCCCGAGGGCGCCCAGCGCCTGCTCGAACGCCAGACCGTCGAGGTGGCCCCGTTGGCGTTCATGCGCGGCCGCACCCTGAACAACAGCTTCATCATCCTCGACGAGGCGCAGAACACGACGCCGGAGCAGATGAAGATGTTCCTGACCCGCATCGGGTTCGGCTCCCGGGTCGTCGTCACCGGCGACGTCACCCAGATCGACGTCCCCGACGGCAAGAGCGGGCTGCGCGGGCTGGAGCAGGTCCTCACCGGCATCGAGGGCCTGAGCTTCGTGCACCTCACGAAGTCCGACGTGGTGCGCCACCGCATCGTCGCCGACATCGTCGCCGCCTACGAGCGTGACGGTGAGGCCACATCGGAGCGGCGCCGTGGCTGAACCTCCGAGTCCCACCCTCACCACGGGCGCCGACGCGGTGATCGTGGTGGGCGCCGATGAACAGGCCGCGACCGACGGCGTCGACGTCGACGTCGAGCGATGGTCCGAGCTCGCACGCGCCGTCCTCGTCGACGAGGCGCGGCGGGGCGAGCTGACCCTCACGTTCGTCGATCGGGCCGAGATCGCCGCGTTGAACGCCGAGCACCTCGGCCACGCCGGCCCGACCGATGTGCTCTCGTTCCCGCTCGACGACGGGGACGTCCCCGAGGCGGGGCACACCGGCGTGCCCGTGCTCCTCGGCGACATCGTCGTGTGCCCGGCGGTCGCCGTCGAGCAGGCGCCGTCCCACGCCGGCACGGCCGACGACGAGATCGCCCTGCTGGTCGTCCATGGCGTCCTCCACGTGCTCGGCCATGACCACGCCGAGCCTGACGAGACGGCCGCGATGCGCACCCGCGAGCGGGTGCTGCTCGAGCGTCACCACTGGGCGGGACCGGCTCCCGCCGGGTTCCGCCAGGATCAACCATGACCGGACCGCACCGGCGGATGGTGCGCCGATGAGCTCGACCGACCTCCTGATCCTCGCCGCGGTCGTCGTCCTGGTGCTCATCCTCGTTGTGCTGGCCGCCGCCGAGACCGGCCTCAACCGCATCTCGCGCATCAAGGCCCAGGCCATCCACGAGAACGCGAAGTCGAAGTCGAGCCAGGCCCTCGTCGACCTCGTCGGCCACCCGGAGCGGTTCATCAACCCGCTGCTCGTCACCGTCACCGCGCTCCAGACCGCCCAGGTCACGTTGACGACGATCCTCGCCGTCAACATCTTCGGTGCGTGGGGCGCGCTCATCGGCGCGGTGGTCAACACGATCGTGATCTTCGTGCTCGCCGAGTCGATGCCGAAGACGTGGGCGATCCTGCACACCGAGCGGGCCGGTCTGGCCACGTCGCGCTTCACGCAGGCACTCGTGGCGTTCTGGCCCCTGCGCCTCATCAGTCGCGCGCTCATCGGGCTGACCAACGTGCTGCTGCCGGGCAAGGGCCTGAAGGAGGGCCCGTTCGTCAGCGAGCAGGAGCTGCTCGGGATCGTCGAGGCCGCCGCCGAGGACGACGTCATCGAGCACGAGGAGCGCGAGCTCATCGAGAGCATCATCGAGTTCGGCGACACCGTCGCCCGTGAGGTGATGGTGCCGCGGCCCGACATGGTCATCGTGCCCCACCAGTCGACGGTCACCGCGGCGCTCGACCTGGCCATCGCCCACGGCTACAGCCGGCTGCCACTGCACGGCGAGGACGGCGACGACATCGTCGGGCTGATCTACACGAAGGACCTGATCCGCGCCGAGCGCGAGGATCAGGGCGACACGCCGGCATCGGATCTCGCCCGCACGGTGCACTTCGTGCCCGAGAACAAGCCGGTGGCGCGGCTGATGCGGGAGATGCAGGCCGGCAAGTTCCACCTCGCGCTCGTCGCCGACGAGTACGGCGGGGTCGTCGGGATGATCACGCTGGAGGACTGCCTCGAGGAACTGGTCGGCGAGATCGTCGATGAGTACGACATCGAGGAGCTGGCCATCCAGCGGTTGCCCAACGGCGACTACCTCGTCGACGGCGGTGTGCAGGTCGAGGAGCTCAACGAGGTCCTGCACTCCGACCTGCCGGACGAGGAGTGGGACACCGTCGGCGGATTCATGTTCGGCACGCTCGAGCACGTGCCGGTCCAGGGCGAGACCGTCGAGCACGAGGGGTGGCGCTTCACCGCCGAGGAGCTCGACGGTCGGCGCGTGCGCCTCGTGCGGGTCGCCGTCGTCCCCGACGCCGAGCACGCCGCCTCATCAGACCGCTAGCCAGCCGGTCTTGGTCCGGATATTGGTCGTACGTGCGACGGCGGACTCAACCGGTCATCGCAACACCGGGCGGGTTGAACGGTTCGGAGAGTAGTTCTGCGAGGGCCTCGGCT
>JBEVOM010000218.1:0-4261 GCA_040507575.1 Ilumatobacteraceae bacterium | reverse complement strand
ACGGCACCTCGTCGAGCAATCGTCGCCCGGTCACCCCGAACAGATCGCTGACCGGGACGTGCACACCTTCTTTGGCCAGCACCACGTGCACCTGGGCTTTGAGCCCCGATCGCAGGCAGACCAGCTTGGCCCGGTAGCGGACCAGCTCGCGCAGCTCACGGGTGGCCGGTGGAGCGATCCACGCCTCTGGCAGCCGCCCGAGGCGCAACATGTCGACCAGCGGGGTCTTCCTCCTTCGAGAAGGGCTTGGTCTGGCAACCCCGACTGTTTCAACACCCGGACCCTCTCGACGGCGGGAGACCCCGGCCTTCCGCTTCAACCCCGACGACCCAGGCACTGACGCCTCCCACGCGCGGCTGCACGGATCACCACTACCGGGAGCGACGACGTCAGAGGCGATCGACCCGTTCAGATGTCGTTCGGATGACAGGCACGATGGCGGCGGCCAGTGCGATGACGGCGAAGAGGATGGCCAACAACACCGCCCATGAGGTTTCGATCGCCAAGGCGCCGCCTCCGACGCTGGGTTCGATCGCCGCCACGACTGCGGCTGCGCCGAAGAGGATCGACGTGAAGAGGAGCGCACCACGGTCTCGGCTCAGCCCGACCGCCACGAGGAGCAGTGCCATCCCGACCTCGATCAGTCCGAGCAGGGCAGTGTGCGTGAAGCCCGCGACGTCGACGACCGGCTCACGGAGCGGGCCATCGAGTCCGGCGCGAGCAACGGCGACAGCGCCCACGATCCCGAGGGTGATCCCAGTGATGACGGCGAGGACCGCGGCAAGGTCGGTGCGACGGGTCGCGATCGTCCGGGTCCGGGCGATGACCGGCGGAGCCTGCACGACGGGGACCGGTTGGACGACGACCCGTTCCTGTGAGACGACCATCGGATCGTGGGCAACAACCTGGCGCTCAGTCACCGGGGTCTGCTCGTGGATGATCGGCACGGCTTCATCAGGCGACACAGGAGCCACCGGGCGGGTTCGCGCCGGGGCGCCCTGGGGGACTTCAGCATCCATGAGTGATCTCCCGTCGCTTGATGAGGTGAGTCCGTACCTCGTTTTCCATGGGAGGAAACGCATCATCGGACCTGAGCTGCGAGAGTTCAATGAAGACGAGCAGCGGGGTCGCCGGCCCGCGAAGAGGGTGACCTCAACCACCATCAGGGGTCGGCTGAGTCGCGCGGACTGGAGATCTCGAAAGTCGCGTGATTGGTGCAGACCGTGAGACTTGTTCGGGTGTGCTGCTCTCGACCGACCCGAGGACGGGCGCGACGGTGCCGGGAGCGGCGAGCGGTCGGCCCGGTGGGTGGTGAGCGCCGTCCGGCGCACCTCCACCCATCGGCCGTCGCCCTCATGCATCCCGGACCGTAGGGGTGGCGGTCTGTCCGCGCGGCTGAGTGCGACGAGCGCGCCGAGGCGTCGATCGGTCGCGTCGCGCGCGGTGATGACGAGCGGGCGCTTGCAGTCGCGAGCGCGGCCTATCGGCACTTTGGACAGACCCGGCGGCGCCGAGCTGGGTGCCCGACTTCGCACGCGACGCTGGGCCCGCTGTTGGGGTCACCGTGCGGTGTGATCGCCGGGAGTACGTGTCTCACCGCCAGATTCTCCCTTCGATTGCCCGGCGCGGGAGGGCACACGAGCCCGGGTTGACGGGCTCTGCGCGAGGTGCCAGGCTCGGCGTGCGGGAGGCGCGCTGGCCTGTTGCGCGGTTCCGCTAGCGAGCTGAGCACGAGGGGCGTTACGAGAGGGGCAGCCTGTGCCTGTTTTTCGTACGATTGCTGTTGCCGTTGCGTCGGCGCTGTGCACCGCCGCGACTGCTTTCGCCGCAGACTATGACCCGAGCGCGCCGTTGGATGTGAGCGCTGGGCTGAGTTTGGCAGGCTGTACTGCAGGTGCGTCCGCCGAGTTCGCCAGCGCGTATGACGGCGCCGAGGTCGAACCTCAGGTCGCGGTGAACCCGCTGAATCCCCTCGAGATGATCGGCGCCTCACAACAGGATCGCTGGCCTGACGGAGGCGCGCGGGGTTTGACGTCGTGGATTTCTCACGATGGTGGGGCATCGTGGTCGAAGCTGCCGGACGTGCCCTGGAGCGCATGTCAGGGCGGGCCGGAGAGGTTCGGGCGCGTGACCGACCCGTGGGTGTCGTACGACGCGGCGGGTAACGCCTACTTCATCGGGCAGCCGATCGACTCGGCCGAACTCGGTCTCTCCGCAGTCTCGATCACCAGTTTCGACCGCCAGAGCGGCGCGTGGCGGGCGCCGCAGATCCTGATCGAGGACATCGGCGCCCGTGGCGCTTTCAACGACAAGATCTCGGTCACGGGCGATCCGACCCGCCCCGGCTACGCGTACGCGACGTGGCTCCGCGGCGATTACCCCAACGGGGGTCGCCAGTCCGAGAACGCCGACCTTCATTCGTTCGCCTACCGCGGGCTGCCGATGATCTCGCGCACCACCGACGGCGGACTCACGTGGAGCAAGCCCCAGCCGATCCGCCAGTCGAACGCATACTTCCAGGGCAACCAGATCGCGGTGCTCCCCGACGGAACGTTGTTGAACGTCGCCGCTGTGCTGTTCCGCGGTTCCGGTCGACAGCCGAACGACAACGGCGTGTTCATGACGGTGATCCGCTCCAACGACGCCGGACGGACGTGGTCGGGACCCATCAAGGTCGCGCCGCTCGGGACGATCGGAACGTACAACCCCGACGACGGCTCGCCGCTCCGTGTGGGCGATTATCTGCCCGACATCGCGGTCGATATGGACGCCGGCGCCGCCTACATCGTCTGGTCAGATGCACAGGGCGGCTCCGTCAACCACGTCGTGCTCTCTCGCTCGATCGATGGCGGCCGGCATTGGAGCAGCCCGACACCGATCAGCGACCCTGCTGTCGAGTCGTTCAACCACGCCGTGTCAGTGACCGAGAGCGGAAGCGTGACGGTGCTCTACTACGACATCCGCAACAACACGGCAGCGGGCGGGCTTCCGACCGACGTGTGGCTGACTCATTCCGAGGACGGCGGGCGCACGTTCGAGGGTGATGATCACCTATATGGGCCGTTCGATTTCCTGCTCGCTCCGGAGTCGGCGGGGCGCGGACCGTTCGTCGGAGACTACGTCGGCCTCGAGAAGACCACAGCAGACGATCTCGTCGCGTTCTACGCCGTTGCTGTCGCCGACAACGATGCCGACATCATCTCGCAACTCGCCACCAAGTAACAACACCCAGGCAGCGCTCGGCCTACCCGCCCGTGGCCCCGCTCAGCCATGCAGGGTGACGTCTGCGCCAGCGACTGACGACCGCCGACCGACTACTGCACCGTTCAATAGGTGGCGCCCGACTGCCGGCGGTCGAGGACGCCGGCCGGGTTATTCCCCGTCTTGCTCAGACCCCTCGTGCTCAAGTTCCGGCACGCGTGCGGGCTGGCGCCCCGGCGCCCGTCACGAGCACTTCGGCACGGGCGCGCGCCTGGACGTCGCGCCATCGGAGCGCGCCGAGGTCACACGTTGAAGATGACGTCGGCCGGGTCCGGGTGCAGCTCGATGCCGCTCTGGACCTCGCAGAAGGTCTCCGAGTCGATGCCCGACCCTCCATCACACGAGTCCGAGTTCGGGTTCGGATCCTCGTAAGCCCCGGGTGGCACTTCTTGGTCCCCGGAGGCCGGGAACGGCAGATCGCCGTTCAAGAAGTCGTCGCCCTGGTCACCGGTCAGAGTGTCATTGCCGAAGTTGCCGAAGACGAGATCGTTGCCACGCTCACCGTGGACGGCGTCACGGCCGGGGCCGCCGATGACGATGTCATCACCGTTGCCACCGTGGATCGTGTCGTTGCCGCCGAGTCCGGCGATGAAGTCGCTGCCGTTGTCACCGAAGATCGTGTCCGCACCGCCTGCAAAGCCGTCTTCGAAGTTGTCACCGTTGATGCTGTCGTCACCGTTGCCGCCGCAGATCGTGTCGGCGCCGCCGAAGCCATCGATGGTGTCGTTGCCGCCGAGGCCGACGATCACGTCAGGGCCAGGTGTGCCGTTCAACGTGTCGTCGCCGTTGGTGCCTACGATCGTCGCTGGCAACCCGTTACACGTGAGGTTCGGTTGCGCAGCCGACACCACCGCGGCGCCGGCCATTGCCGTACCGCTGACCATCACGACCCCGCCGGCGATAGCCGTAGCGAGAACCACCCGTCTTCTCATGAAACCGCCCCCTTGCCCGCGGCGAACGACACAGCGCCATCCGCCTTCGAGCCGACATCCTTCCGCTG
>JBEVOM010000055.1:0-6840 GCA_040507575.1 Ilumatobacteraceae bacterium | reverse complement strand
GGGGAGGGGTTACGCGGCGAGGACCTGGGCGGCGTCGTCGCGGAGGTTGGCCAGGGCACGGTTGACGAGGCGACGGGCGGCCTCGGCGGTGATGCCGAGCTCCTCGCCGACCTCCCGGAAGCTCCTGCGCTCGCCGTCGAGGAACCCGAAGCGGGCCTCGACCGCGTAGCGGCCCCGGGGATCCAGTGTGCTGAGCAGCTCGTCGAGCAGGCCCGAGTCGACGCCGGCCATCACCTCGTCCTCGACGCTCGTCTGGCCGTCGGCGATCAGATCGCCGAGCGACGCGTCGCCGTCGTCGCCGACGGTCTTGTCGAGCGATGCGGTCGAGGTGAGGAGGTGTAGCTCGGCGTTCGCCGCGTCCAGCGTCTCCGTCTCGCCGCCGGCCTGGCGTAGCGCCGAGCGCAGGCTGGCCGCCCGGTCGCCCGGGATGCGGATGAGGCTGCCCTTCTGGTCCAGCGCCCGGCCGATGGACTGGCGGATCCAGAACGTGGCGTACGTGGAGAACTTGAACCCGCGGCGCCAGTCGAACTTGTCGACGGCGTGCTCGAGGCCGAGGTTGCCCTCCTGGATCAGGTCGCCCAGATCCATGCCTTGGGGGAGTGGGTAACGGCGGGCGATGCTCACCACCAGCCGGAGGTTGGAGCGGATGAAGCGGTCCTTGGCGCGGGCCCCGGCGCTGACGGCGCGCCGCAGCGCGACGCCCTTCTCGCCGGCCTCGAGACGGGCGGCCGCAGCTCGCCCCTCCTCGATGACCCTGGCCAGCTCCTTCTCCTCGTCCGCGTCGAGGAGGGAGACCTTGCCGATGTCGTTGAGGTACATGCCGATGGAGTCAGTCATTGCGATCTCATGCAACGTGAGGGACCCCCGGAACATTCCCTCCGCCAGCGGCCCGGTTCCGAGGAACTGACCCACCCAGTGGGTCTACGATCCCGGCGACATGACGGGCAGGGCGAAAGAGGTCGACGCGTGACGGACCAGCGAACCGACGACCGGACCGCGCCCACCGCGGCGGTGCCGCCCTCCGGCGGCGACGTCATCGTCCTGGAGGCGGTGCGCAAGGAGTTCGGCAGCTTCGTGGCGGTCGAGCAGGCCGACTTCTCGATCGCCCGGGGCGAGTTCTTCTCGATGCTGGGTCCGTCGGGCTGTGGCAAGACGACGCTGCTGAAGATGATCGCCGGGTTCGAGATGCCGACATCGGGCAGGGTCATGCTCGAGGGCGCCGACGTGTCGAGCGTGCCGCCGTACAAGCGCAACGTGAACACCGTCTTCCAGCAGTACGCCCTGTTCCCGCACATGTCGATCGTCGACAACGTCGCGTTCGGCCTGCGCTCCAAGAGGGTGCCGGCCAAGGAGGCCCGTCGCCGGGCCATGGACATGCTCGACGTCGTCAAGCTCGGCGAGTTCGCGAACCGGCGTTCGACCCAGCTGTCGGGAGGCCAGCAGCAGCGCGTCGCCCTGGCCAGGGCCCTCGTCAACATGCCCGCCGCCCTGTTGCTCGACGAGCCGCTCGCCGCCCTCGACCTCAAGCTGCGCGAAGCGATGCAGATCGAGCTGAAGCGCATCCAGCGCGAGGTCGGGATCACGTTCATCTTCGTCACCCACGACCAGGGCGAGGCGCTCACGATGAGTGACCGCATCGCCGTCATGAGCAGGGGGCGGGTCGAGCAAATCGGCAGCCCGGAGGAGATCTACGATCAGCCGGCGAGCATCTTCGTCGCCGGCTTCATCGGGTCGGCCAACCTGCTGCCCGGCACGTTGTCGACGAACGCCGACGGGTCGGCGGTCGCCGTGCTGGACTCCGGGGTCCGCCTCGCCGTCCCGTCGTCCGGCGACTCCCGCGACGGCGATCCGATCACCGTGATGCTGCGCCCGGAGCGGATCACGGTCGGCGGCGACGTGGGGGGCCGCTCCGACGGCGACGGGCACAGCCTGCCCGCCGTCGTCAAGGACGTCATCTTCCAGGGGTCGTCGCTGCGGATGATCGCCGACGCCCCCGGCCGCACCGAGCTGCTGGTGACGGTCGAATCGGACGACGACACGCCCGACCTCCGTCCAGGCGACGAGATCACGCTGCGTTGGTCCGCCGGGGCGGCCTACCTCCTGCGCGGCCGCTCGGAGATCATCGGCGCGACGACGACCGACGTCGACGAGGTGCAGGCCACGATGGACGGCAAGGACGTCGCCGCGGCCAAGGCCGACGACGCCGGCGAGGAGAAGGCGCCTCGGTTCAGCCGCCGCGCCGTGCTCGTCGGCGGCGGCGTCGTGGCCGTCGGGGCGATCGGCGCCGTGCTGCTGTCGGGCGTCGGGGGTGGCGACGACGACGCGACGGCCGGGCCGAGC
Source organism: Ilumatobacteraceae bacterium (assembly GCA_040507575.1). Lineage (GTDB taxonomy): Bacteria > Actinomycetota > Acidimicrobiia > Acidimicrobiales > Ilumatobacteraceae > JALZMG01. The sequence continues at coordinate 4,500 of JBEVOM010000055.1, read as the reverse complement.
GGGGGGTCCACCGACGCGTCGGCCGGCGGCGGCATCGGGCAGGGCGCCACCAACGTCAACATCATCAACTGGACCGAGTACATCGACCCGACGGCCGAGGGCGCGGTCGGCACCCTCGACCGCTTCGGCGAGGAGACCGGCATCTCCGTCAACTACTCCGAGACGTTCAACGACAACAACGAGGTGTACGGCAAGGAGTTCGCGGCCTACCTCGACGCCGGCAACAACACGCCGTGGGACATCGCCGTGCCGACGTACTGGATGGCGGCCCGGCTCAAGAGCAAGGGCTGGATCGCCCCACTGCCGTTCAACCTGATCCCGAACTACGAGAACCTCGACCCGCAGTACCTCAACCTGGCGTGGGACCGGGGGGCCAAGTACCACCTGCCCTGGCAGGCCGGGATCACCGGCTTCGCCTACAACGCGTCGGTCACCGGCCGCGAGCTGAAGAGCTTCTCGGAGCTCTTCGACCCCGAGTTCAAGGGCAAGATCGGCCTGTTCACCGAGATGCGCGACACCCTCGGGCTGACGATGCTGATGCAGGGCAACGATCCGTCGACGGCCACCGAGGACACGATGAACGAAGCGCTCGACTTCATCGACGAGCAGACGTCGAACGGGCAGGTCCGCCGGTTCACCGGCAACGACTACCTGCAGGACATCGAGAACGGGAACTTCGCCGCCTGCGTCGCCTGGTCGGGCGACATCGCCCAGTCCCCGAACCCGGACGTGCACTTCGTGTTCCCCGAGGAGGGGGCGATCTCCTGGTTCGACACCATGGTCATCCCCATCGGCGCCCCCAACGGCGTTGCTGCGGCCCGGTGGATGGACTTCGCGTACGACCCCGTCAACGCCGCCAGGATCACGGCGTTCGTGCAGTACGTCTCACCGGTCGTGGGCGTGCGCGAGGAGCTCGTCAAGCTCGGCGGTGACGCCGCCGCGCTGGCCGACAGCCCGCTGCTGTTCCCCGACGACGCCGTGAAGGCCCAGCTCCACGTGTTCGCCGACCTCCCCCAGGACGTCGACCAGGAGATCACCGACCGATTCGTCACGATCACGGGCGGTTGAGCGATGGCCAAGGACGCCCCCGACGACCGCACCCTGCGCGACGCCCGCTTCGCGCCGTACCTGATGTCGCTGCCCGGTCTGCTGTGCCTCTACCTGTTCTTCGTCGTCCCTCTCGTCACCCTCCTGAAGATCGCGCTGTCGGTGCGCACCGAGAGTGGCAGCACGAACGTCGACTTCTCGTGGGAGTGGAGCAACTTCTCCAAGGCGTTCACCGACTTCGGCCCGCAGCTCTGGCGGGCGTTCGCGTACGCCGGAGTGGCCACCGTCTTCTGCGTGCTGCTGGCCTACCCGATCGCCTACTTCATCGCCTTCAAGGCCGGGAAGTGGGGCAACCTGCTCCTCGGGCTGGTGATGGTGCCGTTCTTCACCAGCTTCCTGCTCCGCACGATCGCGTGGCAGTCGTTGTTCGCCGACAGCGGGCCGGTCCTCGGGGTGATGGACACGCTGCACCTCATCTGGTTGACGGACGCACTGCACATCACGACGGACGGGACGATCATGAACACGCCGGCCGCCGTGATCGGCGGCCTGACGTACAACTTCATGCCGTTCGCGCTGCTGCCCATCTACGTCAGCCTCGAGAAGGTGCAGGTGAACCTCATCGACGCCGCCTCCGACCTGTACTCGAACTTCGGGCGGACGTTCCGCAAGGTGATCCTCCCGCTGTCGCTCCCGGGCGTGTTCGCCGGCACTCTCCTCGTGTTCATCCCGGCCTCGGGCGACTTCATCAACAACGAGCTGCTCGGCAACGCCGCTCGCCAGCCGGTCATCGGCGGCGTGATCCAATCCCGCTTCCTGGATGCCGGTGACCTGCCGACGGCGTCGGCGATCAGCTTCGTGCTGATGGCGATGATCACCGCCGCGGTCCTCGTCTACGCCAGGTTCCTGGGGACGGAGGACCTGGCATGAGGGGCACGGGGGACCCGGCGTGAGCCGGCGCCGCACGCGGCCGGGCACCGTCGTGCTGTGGATCGTCGCGATCGGGGGCTTCATCTACCTCTTCGTGCCGCTCGTGACGATCGTCGTGTTCACCTTCAACGACCCGACCGGCAAGTTCAACACGTCGTGGGAGGGCTTCACGTTCGACAACTGGCTCCATCCGTTCAGCCAGAAGGCGTTCACCGACGCGCTGTGGGAGAGCGTCAAGGTCGCCGTCGTCGCCTGCACGCTGGCGACGATCCTCGGCAGCTTCATCGCGCTTGCACTCGCCCGGTACCGGATCCACGGCAGTGGGGCGATCAACCTGCTGATCGTGCTGCCGCTCACGACGCCGGAGATCGTCATGGGCGCGTCGCTGTTCACGCTGTTCTTCAACCAGGGTGTCGCCCGCGGCTACTGGACGATCGTCATCGCCCACACGATGTTCTGCCTGAGCTTCGTGGCCCTCACGGTCAAAGCCCGGATCAGGGGCTCCGATTGGACCCTGGAGGACGCCGCCATGGACCTCGGATCGTCACCGATGCGGACGTTCTGGAAGATCACGATGCCGATCATCACGCCCGGCGTCATCGCCGCGTTCCTGCTGTCGCTGGCGCTCAGCATCGACGACTACATCATCACATCGTTCGTGGCCGGCCCGACGATCACGTTCCCCCGCCGGGTCTTCGACTCGGCCCGCATCGCGCTGCCGCCCCAGGTCCACGTGCTGGCCACGATCATCATGCTCGTCGCCATCGCCATCATCGTCGGCGCCACGGTCGCCGGGAACCGTCGGCAGGCGAAGACGGGGTGACCGGGCACTAGCCTCGGGACACCATGCCGAGACCCGAGGCCCCGCGGATCGCTCTCGCTCCCGACGGCGCTCCGCCGTGGATGGCCGAGGCGATCAGTGACGGAGGGGGCCACATCGTCCCGCTCGCCGATGCCGAGGGCATCGTGTGGGGGGATCCCCGGAGCCCTGATGCGCTCGCGGCGGCGTTGGAGCGGGCCCCCGAGGCCCGATGGGTGCAGCTGCCGTTCGCCGGCATCGAGAACTTCGTCCACCTCGTCGACCACGAGCGCGAGTGGACGTGCGGCAAGGGGGTCTACGCCGACCCGGTCGCCGAGCTGGCGCTGACGCTCGCGCTGTGCGGCATGCGTGGCGTCGCCACCTACGCACGGGCCCAGTCCTGGTCGGCGCCGCAGGGACGCAACCTGCTCGGCGCCCGCGTCACCATCCTCGGTGGGGGTGGGATCACCGAATCCCTGGTGCGGCTGCTCGCGCCGTTCCAGTGCCACATCACGGTCGTACGACGGACGGCCACCCACCTCGACGGCGTCGACGACGTGCTCGAGGCCGACCGCTACGCCGATGCGCTCCCAGGCGCCGATCTCGTCGTGCTGGCCCTCGCCCTGACTCCGGAGACCGATGGCATCGTCGCGGCGGGTGAGCTGTCGCTGATGGAGGAGCACGCCTGGCTCGTCAACGTCGCCCGCGGTCGCCACATCGTGACCGACGACCTCGTGGACGCGCTGCGCGAGCGGCGGATCGGTGGGGCCGGGCTGGACGTCACCGACCCCGAGCCGTTGCCGCCGGGCCACCCGCTGTGGACGATGACGAACTGCCTCGTCACGCCGCACATCGGGAACACGCCGGAGATGGCCGTCCCGCTCCTCGCCGAGCGCATCACCGCCAACGTCCGTCGCTTCGCCGCCGACGAGGAGCTGCTCGGTCCCATCGACGCGGACGCCGGCTATTGAGCCGGCGCGCCGGCTGATCGGCGGCCGGCTCCCATGAGCGAACGGTCGGCACCGTGAGCGACGGCCACTACCGCACGCTCAGGGTGTCGGCTGATGCGACGGCGTCGGAGATCCGTGACGCCTACCGGCGCCTGGCCCGCGTGCACCACCCTGACCGCGGTGATGCCGGCGACGACTCGATGGCGGCCATCAACGAGGCGTACCGCGTGCTCGGGGAGCCGAGCCGCCGCGCCGTCTACGACGCCAGCCGACGCGGGTCAGCGGTCGGCGGAGGTCATCCACCAGCGGGTCCGGCGGTGCCGGCGCCGACGGTCTCGACGGTTCCGTCCACCCCGTCCCGCTATCCCTGGAAGCTCGTCGTCGGGATGGCCGTCGTCGGCGTGGCCATCGTCCTCATCGGCGCCGCGCTCTACGAGCCACCCGGCCCGGAGCGGCCGGACAACCTCCTCGAACCGGGGTCGTGCGTCACGATCCTCGCCAACAGCGACGCCCAGGAGGTCGTATGTAGCGGGGGCGTCGACGATCGCGTCGTCGAGGTCGTCGTGGCGTTCGACGATCGATGTCCGGTCGGCACCGAGGCCTACCGCGACCGCCAGGGTCGCGGGACGGCCTGCGTCTCATCGGTACGGTGACGGAGGTGACCGACGTGCCACCACCGCCGCCACCGTCCACGGGTTCGCCACCGCCACCGCCACCGCCGCCGATCGGCGGCTACCCGGGTGCCGTGCCGCCGCCCCCGCCGGCGTTCGCGCC
>JBEVOM010000032.1:0-22326 GCA_040507575.1 Ilumatobacteraceae bacterium | reverse complement strand
CGTCGTCGGGTGGGCCGACGTCGACGGCACCGTCGCGCTCGTCGCGGTCGGCCCAGTCGAGCAGCTCGTCGATGGCGAACACGGCGTCGTCGATGCCGGCGTGCAGATCGCCGAGCTCGGCGTACCGTCCCGGAACCGTCACCATCGTGCAGTCCTCCGGCTCGACGTCGTCGATCTCGTCCCACGCGATCGGCGTCGACACCGTGGCCCCCGGGACGCCCCGCACCGAGTAGGCCGCGGCCATCGTGTGATCCCGGGCGTTCTGGTTGTAGTCGACGAACACCGCGGCCGGATCACGGTCCTTGCGCCACCACGTGGTCGTCACCGCACCGTCGGCGCGACGCTCGACCTCTCGAGCGAACGCCAGTGCGGCCGAGCGCACGGGTCTGAAGCCGAACGAGGGCTGGATGCGCACGTACACGTGCATCCCTCGGCCGCCCGACGTCTTCGGCCAGCCCACCGCTCCCAGCTCGTCGAGCACCTCGTGCACGACATGGGCGACACGCCGGACGGTGTCGAGCGGGCACTCGGGCATGGGGTCGAGGTCGATCCGCCACTCGTCGGGCTTGTCGACGTCGGCCCGCCGCGAGTTCCACGGGTGGAGCTCCACGGTCGACATCTGCACGGCCCAGATCACATCGGCGAGCTCGGTGACGCAGAGCTCGTCGGCATGCAGGCCGTAGCGCGGGAAGTGGACCCTGACGGTCTCCAGCCACGGCGGCGCGCCGGCCGGTACTCGCTTCTGGTGCACCTTCTCGCCGCTCAGCCCGGTCGGGAAGCGGTGCATCATGCACGGGCGCTCACGCAGCGCGTTGACGATGCCGGGACCGACAGCCAGGTAGTAGCGGACGAGGTCGAGCTTCGTCGCGCCGGTCGCCGGGAAGTACACGCGATCAGGGTTCGAGACCCGGACCGTCCGCGCTCCCACCTCCACCTCGGTCGCCGGAGCCTTGGCCACCGCGATCACCGTAACGGCGCCGGGCCGGTGCGGCGGGAGCGACCGTCAGCCGTTCGTGAAGCGGGCCGGGCGGCGCTCGAGGAACGCTCGGCGCGCCTCGACGTGGTCGGCCGTGGCGGTGGCCATGATCTGGGTGCGGTTCTCGAGGTCGATCGCGTTCTGCATCGCCGGGATCTCGAGAGCCGACCACATGCCCTCCTTGGTGAGGGCGATCCCGAACGGGCTGTTCGCCATGACCTCCTCGGCCTTGACCAGCGCCGCATCCAACAGCGTGTCGTCGTCCACGACGTCGACGACGAGCCCGATGCGGTAGGCCTCCTCGGCGTCGAACAGGCGCCCGGTGAGCATCAGCTCCTGGGCCCGAGCGGCGCCGACGATGCGCGGCAGCAGCCACGACGTGCCGATGTCACAGGCCGAGATGCCGATCCGCACGAACGCCGCGTTGAACCGGGCCGTGCGGGCGGCGAGGCGGATGTCCGAACCGAGGACGAGCGCGAACCCCCCGCCGGCAGCAGGGCCGTTGACGGCGGCGATCACCGGTTGCGGCAGCGAACGTAGGTGCGGGATGAGACCGGCGATGTGCCGCTGGACGGCGAACTGCCGCGGCGTCGGACCGAGGTGGCCGGTGTCGGGGGCGTCGCCGTACCCGGTGAGGTCGAGGCCGGCACAGAACCCCCGGCCGGACCCGGTGAGGATGACGACGCGGGCCTCGGGATCGACCGCGACCCGATCGAGCATGGCGTGGAGCTCGGAGACCAGCTCGGCGGTGAGCGCGTTCAGCTTGGCCGGACGGTTGAGCGTGATCTGGACGACCCCGGGGTTCGGCCGTGTGAGCTCGATGACATTCATCCCTCGATCGTGCCCCGTGCCGCCGACACGGGCCGAACCGGTCGGCACGGCCGGCTGCTCGACGCCGTCGCCGGGCGCTCCGGGGGGCGTCCGCCACCGAGACCGGCGCTACTGGTACGTTCCGCCCGATGCCGAGTGCCCTCGTACGCCCGGCCGCCGGGGCGTCGGCGGCGCCGCCCGAGCGGCCGATGGACCTGCAGCGCACGCTCGGCTGGCACCGCAACGGTCGCCGCGACCCGACGACTGGCCTCGGCCCGGCATCGTTCATGCGGGCGTCCTGGACTCCGGACGGCCCGGCGACGATGCTCATCGACTGGTCGGGCGCCCAGGTGCGCGTCGACACGTGGGGACCGGGCGGCGACCACGCCGGACGCGCCGCGCTCGGCATGCTGGCGCTCGATCGGATCCCGCAGGTCCTCGGCGACCACCACCCGCTCGTCACCACCGCGGCCCGGCGCTTCGGCGGGGTGCGCACGGGAGCCAGCGGCGACCTGTACCACGCACTCCTGCCCACCATCCTGGCCCAACGGGTCACGTCCGGGGAGGCTTCGGCCCAGTGGGCCAGGCTGTGCCGCGAGCTCGGCGAGCCCGCTCCGGGACCTGACCTCGGCCTCCTCCTGCCGCCGCGCCCCGATCGGCTCGTCGGCCGGCCGGCGTGGTGGTTCCACCCGCTGGGCATCGAGGGCAAGCGGGCCCGAGCGCTGACCGAGGTGGCCAGGCTCGCCGATCGGCTCTGGGAGTGGGTGGACCTGCCGCTCGCCGAGTTGGCCGCCAAGCTGGCGCTGGTCAGCGGGATCGGGGTGTGGACGATCGGCAGCGTGCTCGGCCCGGTCCGGGGCGACGACGACGCGGTTGTGATCGGCGACTACCACCTGCCCAACATGGTGGCGTGGAACCTGGCCGGCGAGCCACGCGCCGACGACGCCCGGATGCTCGACCTGTTGGCGCCGTACCGGGGTCAGCGGGGCCGGGTCCAGCGGCTGATCGCGTGGGGCGGACAGCAAGCCCCGGCGTTCGGGCCGAGACGGCGGATCCTTCCGATGTACCGATGGTGATCCGCACCGTGCCCGATGTCGCAGGCACGCCGGCTCCCGGCGATGCCGCCGACCCCCGAGCGGACCCGTCGGACCGGTCCCACCCGTCCGACCCGACCCCGAACGACGACCACGTGACGACGATCGACACGTCACGGCCCGACGAACGGACGTGGAACACCGCTGTGGCGATCGGGATCTGCGCGTTCGTCGTCTCGCGCCTGTGCGTCCTCGCCGGGGCCGGCATCCGGGCCAGCCAGGTCACCGTGGATGCCAACAACGCGCTCGAGCCGCGCCCCGGATCGCCCGTCGGCCTCGTCACCGGCGTGTTCACGCAGTGGGACGGGCTCTGGTACCTGGAGATCGTCCGCAACGGCTATCCCCGGTCGATCCCGCCGAACATCACGTACTTCCAGCTGGAGGCGCGCGCCGCGTTCTTCCCGCTGTTCCCGACGATCGTCCGGGCCGCCGACAGGGTGATCCCGGGTGGCGACACGATCGCCGCGCTCGCCGTGAACTTCCTGTTGTCGCTGTGCGCCGTCGTACTGGTCGGAGTGCTCGCCCGTCGCCTCTTCGACACCGGCGTCGCCGAGCGGGCGATGGTCCTCTTCGCCGTCTTCCCCGGGTCGTTCGTGCTCTCCTACGCCTACGCCGAAGCGCTGCTGATCGTCCTCGCCGCGGTCTGCCTGTGGTTCCTGATGGACGAGCGTTGGGTGCTCGCCGGCGTCGCCGCCGCCCTGGCCACCGCGACCCGCCCCAACGGCGTCGCGCTCATCGCGGCATGCGCGGTCGCCGCGCTCATCGCGATCTACCGGAAGCGGGCCTGGCGTTCGCTCATCGCCCCGCTGCTGGCGCCCATCGGGTTCGTCGCGTTCCAGTTCTTCCTCTCCGCGCACACCGGGGAGCGATGGCCGTGGTTCCGCGTCCAAGGTGAGGCGTGGCGGGAGGGGACGAGCTTCGGGGCGACGGCGATCAGCAACACGGTGAGCTTCGTCAGCCACCCCCTGGCCTCACCGACGGATGCGCTGACCGGCCTGTCGCTGGCCGCACTGGCGCTCGGATTGTGGTGCCTGTACCGCAAACGGCTGCCGTGGCCGATGATCGCCTACATCGCCGTCGTGGTCGGGTTGATGCTCCTCCCTGCCACCGTCACGGCCCGGCCGCGGTTCTTGTTCACGGCGTTCCCCCTGTTCATCAGCGCCGCAGCGTGGTGGCCGCGGCGCGACCGCGCCATCTGGGACCTCATGCTGGTCCTGTGCGGCGCCGGGCTGACGGCGCTGACGATGCTGTACGGGGTGTTCGGGGCGATCCCGTAGCAGCTCGACCGAGACCCGCCGGCTCAGGCGCCGGAACGCCGTGAGGCATCCCTGCCCCAGACCAGATCCCGCAAGCCCCAGCGGGTGACCAGGAGCATCGACTCGACGATGATCCGCGTCGACATCTTGGATTGGCCGAGACGCCGGTCGACGAAGACGATCGGCGTCTCCCTCACCCCGAACCCCGCCCGGACGAGCCGCCGCACGAGCTCGGTCAGGAAGGCATAGCCCTCGGCGTCCGTCGTGGCCGGCTCGATCGCCCGGAGCGCGTCGGCGCGGTAGGCGCGGAAACCGGACGTGCAGTCGTGCACGCGGAGGCCGAGCACGAGCGACGTGTAGCGGTTGCCCCACCGCGACAGCAGTCGGCGATGGCGCGGCCAGTCGACGGTCGCCCCGCCTGGCACGTAGCGGGAGCCGATGACGACGTCCGCCCCCGCCGCGACGAGCGCGAGCAGGTCCTCCACCACGGCCGGGTCGTGAGAGAAGTCGACGTCCATCGACACGATGACGCCGTAGCCCTCGTCGAGCGCCAGGGAGAAGCCCTCACGGTAGGCGCTCCCCAGGCCCTGCTTGCCCGGCCGTCGCAGCAGCTTGATCTGTCCGAGCTCGGCGGCGACCTCCTCGACGATCCCGCCGGTGCCGTCGGGGCTGCTGTCGTCGACGACGAGGATGTCCGCCGAAGGGACGGCGGCGCGAACTGCAGCCAACAGGCCGGCGACGTTCTCGCGTTCGTTGTACGTCGGCAGCACGACGATCGCACGCTGGTCTCCGGGCATCGGCGCAGGCTACCGAGGGCTCGCCGTGCGGTGTTGGACGCCCCGCACCGCTCACCCCGCGGCGACGACGTCGGCGAACACCGCCAGCACGCCGAGGGCCGACGCGTCCCAGGTCATCGTGCGGGCCCGCTCGACCGCCCCGGCCGCCAACCGGGCCCGTTCGCCGTCGTCGCGCAGCAGATCGGCGAGCGCCCCAGCGAGCGTCTCGGGTGGTGCGAGGACGCCGGTCACGCCGTCGACGACCGAACAGCGGTGGCCGCTGATGTCGGTGACCACCGCAGGCGTCGCGCACGCCGCACCCTCCGTGATCGACAGACCCCATCCCTCGGCCAGGGACGCGCTGGCCACGAGCCACGCCCGGCGGTACTCGTCTCGCAACTGGCCCCTCGACACGTGGCCCAGGAGCTCGACCCAGCCCGACGCGTCGTGAGCGGTGACCCACGCCTGCAGCTCGGCGCGCTGCGGGCCCTCCCCGACGATCCGCACCTGCAGGTCGGGCACCGACCGGCGGGTCTCGGCGGCGACGTCGAGCAGGAGGCCGAAGCGCTTGACCGGAGCCAGCCGGCCGACGGCGACGATCGTCGGTCGCGGCCAGCGGTCCGGACCCGGCGAGAAGTACGGGTCGACGCCGTTGTCCACGGCAGTCACGTCAGCGGCCCGGAAGCCGAGCGCGAGGAGCTCCCGACGGGTGGCTTCGGACGGGGTCACGGTGCGGGTGCGGCGATAGAAGGGCGGCGCCACCCGCGCCTCGAGCAGGCGGCCGGCGGCGGCAAGGGGCGGGGGCATGATCTGGTCCCACATCGGACCGTGGACGTGGTGCAGGATCGTCATGTGCGGCCGGCGGTACCAGACGGGTGAGAACCACGGCACGCCGTTCCAGATCTCGATCAGCGCGTCGGAGCGGCCCATCCGCCCGGTCAGCTCGGACACCGCGGTGCGGGGGAACACCGTGTACCGACTCCCCCGCCGCACCACCGAGTAGCCGTGCCGTCGGGTGCGCGGCGGGAGGCCGGCGGCGGACGACGTCCGGTGGACGATCTCCAACCCGGCCGCCGCCCACCGCCGCATGAACTCGTCGGCGTGCAGCTCCGAGCCGCCGGCATCCGGGTCGTCGAGGTCGCGCCAGGCCAGGACGTGGACGCGGCGAACACCTCGCGCCATGATCTGCCCGACGAGGTGCTCGATGGTGACGTCGTCGATCGCCGCTCCAGCCACCACCGCTCGCAACCTAGTTCCGCGTCAGGAACCCTGGGCGTTCGGGTCTCCGCCGGCACCGTTGTCCGGGTGCGCACGGTCTCGATATCGGGACCCTGCGCGCCCGGATCGGCGACGTGCCGCGTCGCATCTCGTCGCCGCTCGCAGCACGAGTTGCGGCGATCGGTTGCCCGGGGCGTCCCCCGGTCGGTCGGGTGGCGCCACTAACGTCGCGCTCTCCGATGCCGACGTTCCCGCCCCACGGCCTGATCGCGGAGTTCAGCGACAAGGTCGTTGCCCACGACCTGCCCGAGCTGCCGCCCGAACGGCGCGCCGAGGTCGTCGCCTTCATCGGGCGGCGGGTCGCCGGCCTGCCGTCGCCGATGCGCATCGGTGTCGGCGTCGTCTCGGTCGTCGTCGGCGGCGCCGGGCGGCTGGTCGGGACATCCCGTCTCGTGCGCGGCGTCACGGGGCGTCCGCTCCCGGGCGTCGGCGACTACGTCCGGCTCGTCCGCTCGCTCTCCTACGCGTACGTCTGGGACGCCTGGCCCGACACCGCGGCGACCGGCCGGCCGCTCGGACGCCAGTCATGACCGCAGGCGCGCTGGACGCCGAGGTCCTGGTCATCGGGTCGGGAGCGGGCGGCGCGCCGACGGCGGCCGTGCTGGCCGAAGCCGGCTTCGACGTCCTCGTCCTCGAGGAGGGACCGATGGTCCGCCAGGGCGACGTCGTGCCGTTCTCGCTGGAGCAGATGGACCGCCAGTACCGCTCCGGCGGCGTGACGGCGGCGCTCGGGTTCCCGGCCATCGCCTACACGGAGGGCTGCTGCGCCGGCGGCGGCACCGAGGTGAACAGCGGCCTGTACCGCCGACCGCCGGAGAACGTGCTCGCTCGCTGGCGGCGGGACCACGGCCTGGTCGACTTCGACTTCGACGACCTGTACGCGATCTGCGACGAGATCGAGCTCGAGCTGTCCGTGCAGACGGTCCCCGGTGAGCTGACGGCGGCGAGCGATGCCCTGCGCCGGGGGGCCGATCGGCTCGGCTGGGCGAACGACGAGATCCCCCGCTGGATGATCTACCCGCACGGCGCGTCCGCCACCGACGGGCGTCGACGCAGCATGACCGAGACGTACCTGCCGCGGGCGACCGCTGCCGGGGGGCGCCTCATGACCGGCTACCGCGTCGATCGACTCGTGCTCGACGGTCGCCGAGCGACGCGCGCTCTCGGCCGCGACCCCGACGGGCGCGCGATCACCGTCGACTTCGCCCACGTGGTCGTCTGCGGCGGCGCGATCCAGACACCTGCGCTGCTGCAGCGCTCGGGGTTGCGCCGACACGTCGGCACGACCCTGGCCGTGCACCCGACGGTCAAGCTGGCCGCCCGTTTCGCCGAGGAGATCAACGTCGCCGACGACGTTGCCGTCCACCAGGTGAGCGAGTTCGCACCCGACCTGTCGTTCGGAGGGTCGGCGTCGGGCCCGGGTCTCGCCGCGCTCGCCCTCAGCGACTCCTGGTCCCGCTTCGGTCCGGCCATCGAGGACTGGCGGCGCCTCACGGTGTACTACGCGGCCATCAGCAGTGAGGGCCGAGGCACGGTCCGCGCCGTGCGGGGTCTGCGCGACCCGCTCGTGACCTACCGGTTGACGCGTCGGGATCGCGCCATGCTCGGGCGGGGCCTGGCCCGGTTGGCGCTCCTGACGTTGGAGGCCGGTGCCACTGAGGTCTACCCCTCGTATCGCGGCGCGCCGGTGGTACGGCGACGGGCCGACCTGGCGACGCTGCAGGGGACGTTCGCCCTCGCCCGGGCCAGCGTCATGACCGTCCACCTCTGCTCCACGGTCCCGATCGGGGAAGGTCCGACCGCGCCCACGGACAGCCACGGTCTGGTGCGGGGCACGTCCAACGTCCGGGTCAACGACGCCTCGCTGCTTCCCGACGCACCCGGGGTCAACCCACAGGGTTCGGTGATGGCACTGGCGGTCCGCAACGCCCGACACTTCGTCGACACCATCAAGCGAGCGAGCTGATGCCGTCGACCGCGGCCCTCCCTCTTCGGGACGCGCCTGACGTCACGGTCGTCACCGGTGCCGCGGGATGGCTCGGCCGGGCGCTCGTCGACCAGCTGACCCGTCCCGGCGGCCGCTGGTCGCGCCCCGGTCGAGTCCGGGCACTCGTCACCTCCCCGGCCGAGGCCACGGCGATGGCCGCGATCGATCGTGTCGACCCCGTGGTCGGCGACATCCGCCGGCGCGACGGTCTGCGCGCACTGTTCGACGGGCTCGGCGACGGCGCCGTCGACGTGATCCACACCGCGGGTGTCATCCACCCCACCATCGTCGACGACTTCACGGAGATCAACGCCCGAGGCACCCTGAACGTCGTCGCCGCCGCCCGCGCCGCGGGCGTGCGGCGCATGGTCCACGTCTCCTCGAACAGCCCGTTCGGCACGAACGTCGACCCCGGCGACAGGTTTCGCAACGACGAGCCCTATGCCCCGTACTTCGGCTATGGCCGCTCGAAGATGCAGGCTGAGCTGCGCGTGCTCGACGCGGTCGCCACGGGGTTCGACGCCGTGATCGTCCGGCCGCCGTGGTTCTACGGGCCGTTCCAGCCGCCCCGCCAGACCACGTTCTTCCGCCTGGTGCGCACCGGGAGGTTCCCGGTCATCGGCGACGGGCGCCAGCGCCGCTCGATGGTCTACGTCGACAACCTCGTGCAGGGCATCGTGCTGGCCGAGCTCTGCGGGCAGCCGGCGGGCTCGGCGTGGTGGATCGCCGATGCCGCTCCGTACGCGGTCGACGAGATCGTCGCGACCGTCGGACGGGCGTTGCGCGACGAGGGCTTCGCGGTGAAGCCGAACACGTTGCGCCTCCCGGCCGCCATCGGCCGGCTGGCCGAACGAGCCGACGCGATCATCCAGCGCACCGGGCGGTACGTCCAGCAGGTGCACGTGCTCGGAGAGATGGACAAGACGATCGCCTGCGACATCTCCGCCGCCCGGCTCGATCTCGGCTACGCCCCCGACGTCGAGCTGGAGGAAGGCATGCGCCGGAGCATCCGCTGGTGCATCGAGCAGGGGCTCGAACTGTGACCGTGCGAGGACTCGACCTGTGACGGTGAGCCTCGTGACGGGCGGCAACGGGTACTTCGGCCAGCTGCTCGTGCGCCGCCTCGTCGAGCGCGGCGACCGGGTCCGGCTGCTCGACATCGACGTGCGGGGCGCCGCCGCGGCTGCGCCGGGTGCGGAGATCGTCGCCGCCGACATCCGCGACGCGGCCGCGGTACGGGCCGCCGTCGACGGGGTCGACGCGGTCTACCACAACGTCGCCCAGGTGCCGCTGGCCCGCGACCCGGTCCTGCTGCGCTCGGTCAACGTCGACGGCACCCGCACCCTCCTCGCCGCCTGCGCCGACGCCAAGGTCGCCAAGGTCGTCCACACGTCGTCGAGCGCGGTGTTCGGTGTGCCCGACGCCAACCCGGTCATGCCGACGACGGTGCCGCGCCCGCAGGAGGCGTACGGCCACGCCAAGCTGGCCGCCGAATGGGCCTGTCTCAGAGCCGCCACCGAAGGACTCGACGTCTCGATCGTCCGGCCCCGCACGATCCTCGGCCACGGCCGCTTGGGCATCTTCGGCATCCTGTTCGACTGGATCGCCGACGGCGCCGATCCGATCGTGCTCGGCGACGGCTCGAACCGGTACCAGTTCGTGCACGCCGACGACCTCGCCACGGTGTGCCTGCTCGCGGCGGGCTCTCCCGGCCCGGCGATCTTCAACGCCGGCGCCGACCGCTTCGGCACGATGCGTGACGCGCTCGCCGACCTCTGCGCGCACGCCGGCACGGGCGCCGAGGTCCGTGCCCTGCCGACCCGCCCGACCGCGGCGGCGATGCGCATCAGCGCGGCGCTGCACCTGACACCGTTCGCTCCCTACCACTGGCTGATGTACGCCCGGTCGATGTGGTTCGACATCGATCACGTCCGTGACGCACTGGGCTGGGCGCCACAGTGGTCGACCGACGAGATGTTCGCCGACAGCTACGACTGGTTCTGCGCCAACCGCGACCAGACGACCGACGCCGCGTCCCACCATCGCCGCACGGCCAAGGCAGGCGCGCTGGCGGCACTCAAGCGGGTCACCGGCGTGCTGCCCCGGGCCCGGTGACGCCGGCCGATGGCGACCCAACGGTCCACGAGCGCGGCGAGGTGGTGGGCCGCGCTCGCCGTCGGCGTGCTGGCTCTGCTGGCCTACCTCCCCGCTCTGCGCTCGTCACCGGGACGCATGCCGGCCGACACGAAGCTCTACCTGTACCTGGACCCGGGCCGTCTCATCGGCGACGCACCGTGGACGTTCGACGGCCGGCAGTTCGCGGGCTGGGTGCCTCATCAAGTCATCGCCTACCTGTGGCCGCAGGGACCCTGGTTCTGGCTCGGGTCGCAGACCGGCCTGCCCGACTGGGTCGTGCACCGCCTGTGGCTGGGGACGTTGTTCCTCGCCGCCGGGACGGGCGTGTTGTGGGTGTCGCGTCGGGTCGGGCTCGGACCCGCAGCAGCATTCGCGGCGGCGCTCGTGTACCAGTTGGCCCCGTACGTCCTGCCCTACGAGTCGCGGACCTCGGCGATGCTCCTGCCGTGGGCCGGGCTCGGCTGGATCGTCGGACTCACCGTCCTCGCCGCGACCAGGTCCCGGTGGCGTCACGCTGCGCTCGCCGCGCTCGTCGTCGCCAGCGTCGGTGCCGTCAACGCAACCGCGCTGCTGATGGTCGCGCCGGCACCCGTGCTGTGGTTGCTCATCGCGGCCGGGGAGCGACGGGTCACGTGGAAGCGGGTGGCGACGACGGCGGCGAAGATCGGCGGCCTGTCGCTCGCCGTGTCCCTGTGGTGGATCACGGCCGTGATCATCCAAGGGCGTCAGGGCGCGGACGTGTTGGCCTACTCCGAGTCGCTGGAGTCGGTCAGCTACACGTCGACGTCACCCGAGGTCTGGCGCGGGCTCGGCTACTGGCTGACGTACGTGCGCGACGCCTACGCCGCGACGACGACGGCGGGGCGTGACTACATGGTGTCGGGACGGCTCATCGTCACCGGCTACCTCCTCGCGATCGTGGGTGTCGCCGGACTGGTGCTCACCCGCTGGTCGAACCGGCGCTTCGCGGTCGCGCTCATCGTGTCGGGGGTCATCCTCGGTGTCGGGGTGCACCCGATCGACGACCCGTCGCCGATGATGGGCGTGCTGCTCGGCGATGGCACGTCTGGCGCCGCGCTGGCGCTGCGTTCGAGCACGCGGGCGGTACCGATGCTGGTCCTCGGGCTGGCGCTCGGCGCCGGGTCGCTGGTCGACGCGCTCGGAGGGCTGACGCCGGGGGTCGTGCGCCGCAACGGCCGACGAACGTGGTCGCCACCCCGATGGCTGACGCCCGGCGCGGTCTCGTTGGTCGCCGTCGGCCTCCTCGCACTCGCCAACCTCCCGGTGCTCACCGGGCACCGACTCGTCGATCCGGCCATCGACCGCGACGAGGACCCCCCGGCGGCGTGGCTCGACGCGACGGCCGCCCTGGACGCCGACGCCACGGGCGGGCGCGTGCTGCAACTGCCCGGCCAGGAGTTCGGGGCGTTCCGCTGGGGCTACACCGTCGACCCGCCGCTGCCCGGGCTCACCGATCGGCCGCTCGTCACGCGAGACCTGCTCCCGCTCGGCAGCGCGCCGGCGATGGACCTGCTCTACGCCCTCGACGACCGCTTCCAGTCCGGCATCGCCGAGCGCGACGCCGTCGCGCCGGTTGCCCGCCTGCTCGGCGCCGACACCATCTGGTTGACCGGCGACGTCGCGTTCGAGCGCTTCCGGACGCCGCGCCCCGAGATCACCCACGACCAGTTCGCCCAGAGCGGGGCCGGCCTCGGCCCCCCGGTGCCCTACGGCGCGCCTGTCGCCGACGTTCCCGACATCCCGATGGTGGACGAGCAGTCGGTCTCCGATGGGCGCGTCGGCCTGCCGATCCCGCCCGTCGAGCTGGTCCCGGTCGAGGATCCGGAACCCGTCATCAGGGTCAAGGACGACGTCGTCCTCGTGTCCGGGAGCGGCGACGGCCTCGTCGACGCCGCAGCAGCCGGTCTGATCGACGGGCACGAGCTCGTCCGCTACACCGGATCGCTCTCCGGCACCGATCTCGGGGACGCGGCATCGAGCGCATCGCACGTGATCGTCACCGACAGCAACCGGCAGCGCGCCCGCGAGTGGCGCGGCTCGCAGGACGTCGTCGGGATGACGGAGGACGACGACCCGCGCTCGGCCGACGTGATCCGCGAGGACCCGGCCGACCAGCGCCTCCCGGTGTTCGGCCCGTCATCCACGAGGGCCGACGCGTCGACGCCGACCGGGACGGAGACCGTGGCGATCCAGGACGGTCCGGTCCGGGCGCGGGCCACGGCGTACGGCGAGCCGTTCGCCTACCGGCCCGAGGACCGCGCCGTGATGGCCGTCGACGGCGACCCGACGACGGCGTGGCGCGTGGCCGACCGGGCCGACCCGCTGGGCGAGGCGATCGTCCTCGACGTCGCCCAGCCGATCGACCACCTCGTGCTGCAGCAACCGGCCGGCGCCGGTGCCGTCCGCCACATCGGGCGGGTGTCGATCAGCGTCGACGGCGCCGAGCCGGTGTCCGTCGAGCTCGACGACCGATCGCTGGGCGCCGACGGTCAGCGCGTCGACATCACCCCGACCGCCGGAGCGGCCGAGGTGCGGATCGCGATCGAGGCCGTCGTCGTGCCTGACCAGTCGCTCGGTCCCGCGCTCGCGTCGGTCGGGTTCGCCGAGATCGGGACCGGCCTGGCTCCGACGGTCGAGGTCGTCCGCGTGCCGAGCGACGGGCCCACCGCCGTCGCCGGCTCCGGCACGCCGCTGTCGTTCGTCCTCACCCGCCAGCGCACGCGCCCCACCGATCGCTGGCGATCGGACCCCGAGCCGGCGATCGTCCGCGAGATCGAGCTCGTCGACGATGCGACGTTCGACGCCGCGGTCACGGTGCGCCTCGATCAGCGCGCCAGCGACGCCGTGCTCGCCGACCTGTTCGCCAGCGCGGCACCGACGGCGTCACGCCGGCTGGTCGGCGCGGCGTCGGCCGGTGGGTGGGCGGCCGTCGACGCCGACCCCGAGACGGCGTGGACGACGACGTTCGAGAGCGGGGTCGGGTCCGCCCTCGGTGCGACGCTCCACCTCGTCGCCGACACCGATGTCCAGCGCTTCGAGCTCACCCAGCCGGGGGGCGACCACTCCCCGATCACCGGCCTGCGCCTGCATGCCGGGGGCACGTCGGTGGTCGCCGCCGTCCCGCCACCGGACGAGACCGGGACGAGCGTCGTCGAGCTGCCGGCTGCGCTGCCCGCCGGCCCGGTCGATGTCGAGATCACCTCGATCGAGCCGCACTGGGTCCTCGACCGGCGCTACGGCGAACCGGTCGTGATGCCGACGGCGGTCGGCGAGATCTCGATCGGACCACGGACGACGCTCGACGAGAAGCTCGACACCGGCTGCCGCGACGACCTGGTCGCCGTCGACGGCCACCCGCTCCCCGTCCGCATCGAAGCCGACGTCGCCACGCTCGTCGCCGGCGGCGCGCTCACCGTCGGCCCGTGTGACGGGCAGCCGCTGGCGCTGGGGCCGGGCCCGCACCGCGTGACGTCGACGGCGGGCGCGGTCACGGGCCTGCAGGTCGACCGGATCGTGCTGGCCGGCACCGGACGTCCGCCACCCGCCTCGCCGACCGACGAGCGCGGTCCGACGGTGACCGTCCGGTCGAGCGGACGCACGAGCCGAGACGTCACGGTGGACCGTTGCCCGGACGGCTGCTGGCTCGTCCTCGGCGAGGGGCTCCACCCGTCGTGGTCGGCATCGACCGCCGACGGCGACCTCGGTCCCGCGCAACTCGTCGACGGCGGCTTCAACGGGTGGTGGATCGCGCCCAGTGACGGCCCGGTGGACGTCGCCGTCCGGTGGACGGCGCAGACCCCCTTGACGGTCGCGCTGGTCCTCACCGCGCTGGCTGTGCTGGCCTGCATCGCGCTCGCTGTCGCCGACCGCCGCCGGGTCGACGCGCCCGTGCGTCCCAGGCCCCGCCTCGCCGGGCGGGAACGACCGATCCCGGTTCGCGCCCGCTGGGTCGCCGCTGGTGCCTGGACCGCGGCCGCCGCCCTGTTCATCGGCCCGGGTTGGGCCGTGCCGGCCGCCGTCGCCGCCGCCGTGCTCGTCGTCGCGCTCGGACGGCCCCGCTTGGCCGGGTTCGTGACGATCGGCATCCTCGCCGTGATCGGCACGGTGATGGCTCGCGTCGTGCTGCGCGAACGGCCGTGGCCGGACGCCGGCTGGCCGTCGCGGTTCGAGTGGCTCCACGGGCTCGGGCTGTTCGCCGCCGTCTCGCTGGGCGCCATGGTCGTGGTGGACTGGCGACGGGCCGACCCGTGACGACCGGCATGGCGCGCCTGCGCGCATCCACGGCACGAACCCCGCCGATGGTCGCCGTCGGGTGGCTGCTCGCCCTCGTCGCGGTGACGCCGATCGTCGTCGGCACGCTGCGGGCGCTGGCACGCGGGTGGATCGCCGTCGGCGACAACGGCCTGCTCCTGCTGCGCACCCAGGACGTGGCGACGTCGGACAACCCGTTGCTCGGTACCTGGACGTCCGCCTCGCTGGGCGCCGGACGGACGCTCAGCAACCCGGGACCGCTGTGGTTCGACGTCCTGGCCCCGTTCGTGAAGGTCTTCGGGCCGGCGGTGGGCTTCGCCGGTGGGGTGATGGTCGCCAACGTGGCCGCCGTCGTCGTCGCCACCTGGTACGCCCGGCGGGCCGGTGGCGACCTCGGGATGGTGCTCGTGACCGCGCTGTCCGCCGGGTTGGCGTGGACGATGGGCAGCGAACTGCTCTTCGACGCCTGGCAGCCCCACGCCATGATCCTCCCCTTCTGGGCGCTCCTCGTCGTGCTCTGGGCACTCGGAACCGGGCACCTCGGCGCCCTGCCGTGGGCTGTGGGACTGGCCAGCCTGCTCGTCCAGACCCACCTCAGCTACGTCTTCGTCGTCGCCGTGCTCGGGGTCGTCACGTTCGCTACGGCGGCGCTCGTCGTGCGCCGGGACATCCGTTCCGGTGTCGATCACGCGCTACGCCGCCCCCTGCTCGCCGCCACCGGGGTCGCGGTGGCGGTGTGGATCCAGCCGGTCATCGATCAGCTGGTCGGCGAGGGGAACCTCGCCGCGCTCGTGTCGAGCAGTGGTGACGACAGCGACCGGGTCGGCCTGCAGCTCGGCGTCCGACTCGTCGGTTCGGTCGTCGCCCTCCCCCCGTGGTGGACGCGCCCCGGGTTCAGCTCGACCATCCGGCCGACCGGAGTGTTCGTCGAGGACGGCGCGTTCCAGGTCGCCGAGGGCCACGTCCGCGCGATCGGCCCGGCATCGGCAGGTTTGCTCGTCGTGATCGTCGTCCTCGGCGTGGCGATCGCGGCCGGCTGGCGGTGGCGCGACCGCTCGACCGTGGTGCTCGGCGGGCTTGGCGTGACCGCGGTCGGTGCCTGCCTCGTGTCGATGACCCAACTGCCGCTCGGCACCATCGGGCTCAGCCCACACCAGATGCGCTGGTTGTGGCCGGTCGCCACGCTGGTGCTCCTCGTGCCCGGTTTCGCCCTCGGCACGTGGCCGCCGGCCCGCCGGGCGGTGCTCACCCTCGCGGCGGTGGCCACCGTCCTCGTCTCGGTGCTCAACCTGCCGACGTACGCGGCGCCGGAGGGACCGACCGCCGACCGCCGCTACGGCCCCCAGATCGCCGCACTCGTCGACCAGCTCGACGAGTACGCCCCGGCGAGCCGGGTGCTCGTCGACTTCTCCGGCCAGCGGTTCGGTGAGCCATACAGCGGCCCGGTCCTGGCCACCCTCGGTCGCGACGGCGTGGACTTCGCGGTCGCCGAGGACGGGATGGTGCGCCAGGTCGGCGGGGGTCGGCGCGCCGACGGACGCGAGGGCAGCCAGCTCAACATCGTGGAGGGCAACGCCGCGCTCACGACGCCCGCGGGATCTCGGCGCGTCGCGTTCGTCGATGGTGTCACGTCGGCGCAGCGGGCGGAGCTCGACCAGCTCCGCGCCGCCGTCATCACGACAGCCGCCCGGACCGGGCTGCAGCTCAACGAGCGGGGCATGGAGGCGGCCGCCGCCGGGCGCATCGGGTTCACCGAGACCGTCCTCGCCCCCGGTGGGGATGCCGCCACCCTCGAGCGCGAGGGGTGGCTGGAGGTGCTCGTGCGCGACGGCCTGGTGGACGTCGACGACGCCGACGCCACCACGTTCCAGCGCTACGCCGAGCTCGCCGAGCTGGCCTCCCGGTTCACGGTCGGGATCTTCGAACGCCCGCTCGGCGGCTGATTCAGTCCGGCCAGCGCCGCAGGGCGCGCGCCACCCGGACGAGGTCGGCGCCGGCTGCCGCAGAACCCGGTAGGCCCAGCTTGCTGCCGGCGACGTCGCGCCACGCGCCCAGCGGGACCTCGAGCATCTCGTCGACACCGATGCCGCCGCGGTGCAGGCGTCCGAGCAGCTCGACGTCGAACACCCAGCGCCCGGTGAAGGGACGGGCCAACGCGGCCCGCAACGCGGGAGAGTCGCGGAACACCTTGGCCCCGCACTGGGTGTCGTAGACGTCGAGGTGGAGCACCAGACTGCTGGCCGTCGCGAACACCCGCCCGAGGTAGTGGCGGACCATCGACCGTTCGACGCGGTGGCCGAGGAGCCCGACGCGGGCACCCATGACGACCGCCAGCTCGGGGCGCTCGCGGGCGATGGCGACGAGGCGGGCCATCTCGGCCGGCGGCGTGGCGACGTCGGCGTCGAAGTACCCGGTGAGCGCGGCGCCGCCGTCGAGCGCGTCGTGCATGCCGAGACGCACCGCTTCGCCCTTGCCGACGTTCCGCGGCAACGCAAGCACCCGGATCCGTCCGTCCGAGGCCGCGGCGAGAGCCCGCAGCGCGTCGCCGGTGCCGTCGGTCGACCCGTCGTCGACGAGCACGAGGTCGGCCGCTGCCCGCTCGGCGAGCTCGACCAACGCGGCAGGGTCGAGGCGCGCCGACTCGTCGTGGCAGGGGACCACGATCGTCGTCGCCAGAGCGGTCGTCGGCCCGGTCATCGGCGTGTCACGGCGGGTCAGCGTGCCGGGTCGCCACGACCCATGTGGACAGTCCCGGCAGCCGCACCCCGTGGCGGCCGAGGTGGCGCCCGACCGACGCGTCGGCGTCGAGGACGCTCGTCGTCAGCCTGGTGACGAGCGGGCCGCCGGCCCACGACCCCACCCCGGACGGGTCCGGGTGGCGCCCGAGCCGCTCGAGGCCCGCGGCGATGGCTCGCGGCGCGACCAGGGTGGTGAACAGCGATCCCGTCTCGACGACGTCGAGGTGGCGGGCGACGAGCGTCCGGAGCACGGCCGGTGAGAACCGCCGGTGGTGCTCGAGCATCCGGTCGTGGTCGGAGAACAGCCACTGGTGGGCCGGCACGCTGAACACGGCGACGCCGCCGGCGGCGAGCGCCGGGAGCACCTCGTCGACGATCAGCGCATCGGCATCGGTGACGTGCTCCAGGACGTCGAGGGCGACGACGAGTGGGAACGTCCCGTCCGGGGCGACGGCGGTGCGCACGATGTTCGGGCCGGACGGGACGGCGAGGTCCTCGGAGCGGTAGTTGATGTCCCAGCAGACGATCGTCGCCCGGCTCGGGACGTCGCCGGCCAGCTCGTGGGCGAACCAACCGTCACCGGCACCGATGTCGAGGACACGGTCGAGCGAGCCCAGCTCGACGTGGTCGGCGATCAGGCGGCGGAAGAACCGGGCCCGCGACGACTCCCAGGGATGCCGCCGCGGCACGTCCCCGGCCCGTTCGCGGAGGTCCATCAGGACCCACCCGGGATCACAGGGCGCCCGCGTCGTCGTCGGCGGGGGGTGGGGCGATGAACACCACCATCGGTTGGCCGAGCTCGATCAGCCGGCCGAGGTCGCGCTGGTCGGCGACGGAGAGGCGGGTGTCGACCGAGATGCCGAACAGGTTCGTGTCGACCAGGTCGGCGAGCTCGTCGAGGCCTTCGGCGTGCAGGCGTTCGACGAACCGCTCGCGCACCTCGGCGTACTCGGCCCGTTGGGCGTCGCTGCGAGGGTCGTACTCGGCGACGGCGACGGCGTCGGGAACGGCCCGCCACCGATCGACGTAGCCCCCGGTCGCCACGTGGATCTGGGCGTCCGCCCCGGCGCGCGGCCGGACCCGGTACTCGGTCACCGGCACGTGGAAGAACTCGTCGGCCTTGACGTCGAGCCCTCGGCGCTCGAGCTCGTCGAGGAGCCCGAAGCCCGGGCTGCCGATGTCGGCGGCGTCGCTCCAGCGCACGATGTACACGCCGTCGGGCCCCGTCGCGGCGCCGACGCCCTCGACGATGGCATCGTAGGTCGGCCCCGAGAGCGCACCGACGGCGGTGCTGAGCCGCTCCTCCGGATCGTGGGCATCGGCGAAGGCCACCGCCGACCACACGGAGACGACGACCGCGAGCGCGGCCACACCGATCGCCGCGAGGGCCGCCGGGCGCCCGTCGTCGTCGCCCCGGTTGCCAGCCCGCTGAGCGCTCCAGACCCTGAACGCGCTCAAGGCGCTCCAGGCCGTCGCCATCACGAGCACGCATGTGGTGCCCCAGGCCCACAGCGTCAGGTAGAACCACGGGCGGCCGAAGATGCGGGCCGTCGACGCGACGCCGAGCACGAGCGCGACGGCACCGACCAGGTGCAACGATCGCAGTGCCCGCGAGCCGATACGCCAGGCGACGGCGGCGGCCACCAGCCACAGCACGAGCGTGATGGCGCCGCCCGCGATCGAGGCGTCGTCGACGAACGTTCCGGTCCCGGTGAGCTGGGCCCCGAGGCCGGAGAACGCGTCGAGGTGGCGGAGGGCGATCCGCACACCCTGGCCGATCCCGATCGGCGCTTCGGGTGGCGAGCCGAAGTGGTCGGCCAGCTGGCGGAGGTTGCCCGGGGTGTTCGTCAGCTGGTCGACGACGGGCGGGAGCCACAGCACGATCCCGACCCCGACCGCCCACGTGACGCTGCTGAGGGGACGTCGATCGGCGCGATCGCCACGGACGAGCCTCCACACGACGGTGCCGAACCCGAGCACGACCATCCCGACGCCGAGCGGCAGGTAGGGGACGTGGGTCTGGGAGCAGAACGTCGCCGCGACGACGAGCACCACGAGCATGCGGTGATCGCCGCACAGGACGGCCCAGGTGGCGAGCAGCACGAGGACCCACATGACGAGCGGCAGGTAGGGGTTCCACGGCTGGCTCAACTCGAGCTGGCCGTACCCGCGCACCACGAGGGCGAGCAGGGCGCCGACCGCAGCGACGCCCTTCCACCCGAGCCGGCGCCAGCCGATCCACAGTGCGGTGGCGATCGCCCCCACGTGGATGACGATCGTGCCGACCTCGAGCGCCCACGACGAGCGGCCGAGCACGCGGTACGTCGGCGCCAGCAGGTAGAAGCTGAGCGGGCCGGGGTGGCTGCCCTGGTCCGGGTACTCGCCGATGCGGCCGGGCAGGCCGATCAGCGGGGTGTGGCGAGTGAAGACGTCCCGGACGCGGAACTCGGTCATCGCCAGGTCGAGGACGGGGAACCAGCGGTCGGCCCGCAACGCGATCGCCGCGACGATCAGCGGCAGCGCCACGACCAGCGTGGCGACGAGGACGATCGCCCACGGCCGGCGCACCAGCGACTGCGGTGCGTGGTGCGCGGCCGTCACGAGGCCAAGAGCGTACGGCTCGCTCCCACCTCTCGGCGGGATCCCGGTGCGGTCGACCGGCCCGGACCGGGCTCCGCCGGACGCGGATTCCCGCCGATTAGGTTCGCGCCATCGTGGTTGAGCAGGTGGTCGACGACACGCCGGACACCGTCGGCGCCGCGGTCGCGGCGAGGCAGATCAGCGACGACCGGACTGCGTTCGTCCTCGGCGGCGCCGGCGGCCTGCGCCGGCGGGCGTCGGGTGCCGGCGGGACCTGGCTCGGGATCGCCGCCGTCGCCGTGCTGGTCGCGATCCCGCTCCGTGGCCTCTACCGCTTCACGGGCGGGACGATGGAAGAGGGCTTCATGCTCTACTTCCCCGAGCGCCTGGCCGGTGGCGACGTTCCGAACGTCGACTTCCTCCACCTGTACGGACCGGGCTCGTTGCAGGTCCTGGCCGGCTGGTACGAGGTCGTCGGCGACTCGCTGGCCGCGGAACGGACGTTCGGGCTCTTGCAGCACCTCGGCATCATCTTCGGCCTGTTCGCGCTGGCCCGCGCATGGGGCCGGCTGGCCGCCACCGCCGTCGCCGCCCTCGCCGTGTTCTACGTGCTCACGCCGATCGCGCTCACGGCGATGGCGTGGAACGGCGGTCTCGCCCTGACGCTCTGGAGCGCCGTGTTCGCGGTGCGCGGCGTCAGCCTCACCGCCGACGTCGACGCCGACGTCGACGCCGAGGCCGACCGTGCCGGCGACCACGCCCGACGAGCGCGCCGGGCCCGGCGGTCGTGGATCGGGGCCGGCGTGCTCGCCGGGCTCGCCCTCGCGTACCGGCCCGACCTCGTGATCGCCGTCGGTCTGCTGGCCGGCTGGCTCCTCTGGCGCCGACCGGCCGCCCGACGACCCGTCCTCCTCGGCGCGCTGGTCGGCCTCGTGCCGATGTGGGTGCACGTCGTGATCGCCGGCCCGGTCGCCGCGTTCGACGGCATGCTCATGGATCCCGTCTTCCACCTGCGCGCCGGACGCGAGCTGCCCCGCCCCCCGTCGTGGAGCCACCTCGACGGCGGGCTGCAGGCGGTCGCCGAGGAGATCCCTCCCTGGTGGCGCGTCCCGCACCTGACCGCCTCGCACACCATCTTCCTGTGGTTCTTCCTGATGATCGGCATGGCTGGGGCGCTCGTCGTCTTCGCCGTGTGGCTCCGGCGCCGACAGCACCCGCCGTCCGGCCGCTCCAGCGTGTTGCTGGCGGTCGCGCTCGTCAGCGTCGGAATCCTGCCCCAGGGGCTCCAGCGGCCCGACTCGGCGCACCTCTTGTGGGTCACGTGTGTCTCGTTCCCGTTCGTGGTCGTCGCGGTCATCGAGCTCGCCGGCGTGGTGCGGCCGCGCATCGACCCGCGCGGCGCGCTCGCGCTCGGCGCCGCGGCGGCGCTGTTCATGACGTTCACGTTCACGGCGCTGTTCACGTTCCGCTACTACCTGCTGCACACCCGGGTCGGGCTCGGCCAGGTCCCCAGCGCGTTCCCCGTCGAACGCAACGGCCGGTACTTCTACCTCGGTGACCGACGGGCGTTCCTCGGGGTGCAGGCCGCCGTCGACGAGCTCGACCGCCTCGCCGTGCCGGGTGATCGCCTGCTCGTCGGACCGAGCGACCTCCGTCGTACCTGGTACAGCGACGTCTTCATCTACTGGCTCTTCCCCGAGCTCGACCCGGCGACGTACTACGTCGAGATGGATCCGGGCCTGGCCAACGCCGAGGGCTCGAGCCTGGCCGACGACGTGGCGTCGGCCGACTTCGTGATCCTCACCGGCCTGTGGGACGGCTGGATGGAACCCAACAGCTCGATGGACTTCGGCTCCGACGCACCGAACCAGGTCCTGCGCGACGCGTTCTGCGTCGTCGGTGACTACGAGGACGGCCAGGCCGTCCTCTACCGCCGCTGCCGGTGACGGTCGTGGACGTCCGACGCGCGTTCCGGGTCATCGAGGACCCGGCCCGCCTGCTCGTCGTCGGCTTCGTCGCGCGTCGCCCACCTCCTCACGGGCACGATGCTGGAGCACGTCGCGCTCGACGACGACTTCGCGCTCGTCGAGACCGCCGTGCCGTCGAGCCTCGTCGTCGTGGCCGGCCGCCGAGAGCGGGTGGAGCGCTTCGCGGCGACCCGCTGACCGTCCGGGACGGCGTCGCCGTTTTGCGCCAGAGGGTCCCCACGCAGTAACCAGGTATCCGATCCAGGATTCACGTTCACAAGGGGGACGACATGAGGACCACTGCGAAGAGGCTCGTCGCGGCTGCGGCGGTGGCGGCGCTCGTGCTCGCCGCGTGCGGCGACGACGACGACGACACGGCGTCGACGGACGCACCGGCCGCCGGGACGGACGCCCCGGCGGCGACGGACGCGCCGTCCGAGACGGACGCGCCAGAGG
>JBEVOM010000253.1:0-5936 GCA_040507575.1 Ilumatobacteraceae bacterium | reverse complement strand
TATCGAGACCCTGCGCGCCCAGAAGTCGGTGCCGGCGGAGTCCCGAACTCGCGTGGTGCGCGGCCGTTGGTCAGGACACGCTCGCTCATGCGACGGCGACGGCCCGGAAGCCCTCGACCGGGCGGATCATCCTCGCCACCTCGGCGGGGTGCACCACGGGACCGTCCTCGATCGCCGGGCCGATCGGCACGACCTGCGAACGATGTGCGGCGAACGCCCGACGCTTGGCCCGCCAGGCGTTCGCGCCGAGCGTCAGCCTCCGGTCCGGCGCCGGTGCCGTGCCGTGCACCAGCGCCCACGTCGGGGCCTCCCACACGTGGTCCACGAGACCGCCAGCGGCAGCCCGCAGCGCGTCGGAGACCGCGACGTGGTCGGAGTGCCGATCCTCGTTCGACGGCCCGACGACGACGTCGCCAGGTCGGAGCATCTCGTGCAAGCGGTCGGCGATCGAGGCGACGTGCTCGCGGCAGGCACCGTCGGGGGCGCCGAGGCGCACGATCGTCGTCGCGGACGCGCCGAGGTGGCGCAACGCCTCGGCCCGTTCGGTGACCCGGCGCAGGCGCAGCTCGGCCGGGGTGATGAGCATCGAGCGGGCGTGCGAGGCCTCCCCGTCGGTGACGGCGACGATGGTGGCCGGGCGCCGCTCCGCGGCACACCACCACAGCAACCCGCCGCACCCGATCACCTCGTCGTCGGGGTGCGGAGCGACGATCACGACCCGTCCGTCGGGGAGCGCCCTGGGAGACCACGACGTCACGACGTCCACCAGACGTCGCCCGGCGGCACCTCGACGGTGGCGGCGTCGTGGCCCTCGTGGGCCTGACCGAGGTACACCGTGAGATCGGCGACGGCGCGCTGGTGCGAACGATCGAAGCACAACGGCCCGGCCCCGCCGACCGCCGTCGACATCTCGAGGACTCGCCGGCTCGTCCGGGCGACCGCCAGTCGCACGACCTGTGCTCGTCGTCGGGCCGAGACGAGGTCATGGGGGTCGTCGTCGATCTGGCGACCGGCCGAGGCGAGCAGGGCGGTCGTGGCGGCGATCTCGGCGCCCAGCGCGCCGCGGGCGGCGTCGAGGTACGGGTCGTCGCGTCGCGACGCCTGGGCGGCGACGTCGGCCGCCAGGCGCTGGGCCAGCCCGTGCCAGCACGCCGCGACGCCGACACCGCCGTGCCAGAACCCCGGCCGCCCGACGTAGCTCCCCGGCTCACCGATCTCGTCGGTGGCGCAGACGACCATGTCGATCGATGCCGTGCGCGAGTCGCTGGCCCGCATGCCCAGCGGGTGCCAATCGTCGGCGAACGTCACCCGGTCGACGGCGACCTGGAAGAGCCGCGCCCGGCCGTCCTCGTCGATCGCGGTCACGAGGGCCCGGTCGACGCCGCGGGCGCCCGAGCACCAGGGCTTGTCGCCGTGCAGGCGCCAGCCCTCGCGTCTGCGCACGGCGTGCAGCTGCTCCGGGCGGGCCGCCCACACCGCCTCGAGGACGGTGTCACAGACGGCCGCCGCGCCGAGCTCCAGGCGGATCGCCGCCGCGTCGAGGTGGCCCTCGGCGAGCCGGGCGAGCGAACCGTCGGCCATGGCGAGCGTCGCCAGGGTCCGCAAACGACTCACGGTGCTGCCGGAACCGGGCAGCGGCACGCGCCCGAGCGCCGTGGTGTGCTCACGCACCCACGCCAGGCGGTCGGACGGCGCGTCGTCGGTGAACGTCGGCCCGCTCAGCACGCCGGCTCCGTCTCCTCTGCTGCGGCGATCCGAGCCAGCCGCCCGAGGACGCTGGCGAACCCGCCCCGCACCCGGCTCGACGTCCGTCCGCTCGTCGTGACGACGAGGCTGGCCGGCCGTCGTACCGTTCGCCCGTTCCTCTCGATGCGCCGCCACAGGTCGTGCTCTTCGCCGACGACCGTGCTCTGTCTCCAACCGCCGACCGTGGCGTACACGTCAGCGCGTACACCGAGGTTCGCCGCATGGACGTGCTCGTGCTCGGCGCCCTCCACGAGGTAGTGGGCGGCGAAGCCGGCGAGCACGGCCGGTGTCGTGGTCGCCGGATCGAGGCGCACGACCCCGGCGACGGCGTGGACGTCCTGTCGGGCCAGGCGCAGCTGGGCAGTGAGCCAGTCGTCGGGCACCGTGCAGTCGGCATCGGTGTTGGCGATCCACGTCTCGGCGGCGTGACCGGTCGACGCGTCGAGGGCGGCCAGACCGGCGGCGACGGCCGCCGCTCGCGTCGCGCTCGCCCCCCGCCACCGTCCGGTCGTCACGACCAGTCGGGCGTGGGTCAACGGGGTGGCCACCGCCGCCTCGACCGTGTCGTCGGAGCAGCGATCGGCGGCGACGGCGATCAGCACCGTCGTGCCCGCACACCGTGCCGCGGCGTCGTCGAGGGAGCGGAGGCAGGCCGCGACGTGCTCGCCCTCGTCGCGCGCCGGAACGGCGACGACGACTGCGGTCATGGGCGTCAATCGGGACGCGGCCGGCGCGGCCCACTGCTCGCCCGGGCCGCGGCCGACGCCCGTCATGGAGCGGCCGTCAGCGCCGTTGCCGACGTGTAGGGCGGCATCCCTCGAAACGATCACGACGACCGGTACCCATCCCGCAGCGTCGCCAGCCGCGATGAGTGTGGACCGGGGAGTTGCCGGACCGCCCGGCAGGCGCCCATGCCCCCCGGTGTCCGTCAGCCGGTGTTCGTCAGCCGGGGATCGGCAGGCGCTCGACGAGCCAGCCGATCGGCGCACGGTCGGCGGCGAAGCCCATGATCGCGGCGACCCAGCCCGGGATCGAGTCGCGGTCGTTGGCATCGTCGATGGCGCGATGGGCGCCGACCCGCAGCGCCTCCTCGGCCGTCGCGTCGTCCCACGTGACGTCGCCGTAGCCGCTCTCCGGGTCGATCGAGAGCACGAGGCGTTCTCGGGTCGTGCCCAGCTCACAGGCCGCCCCGTTGAGCGCCGACAGGGCGATCTCCTGGACCGCGCCGTCGATGCCGCCGCCGGGATACGTGTCCGGCGGCGCCGTGCACGGGTCCGCGGCGGCGTACTCGCCGACGCCGGCGGCGCCGGCGGCGAACTGGGCCCCGAAGAGCGCGAACGCGGCGACGCCGAGCAGACCGATGCCGACGGTCGACAACGTCCGGCTCGTACCGGTCGCCTCGACGGTGCGGCTGGCCCCGAGCGCGACGAGCAGCGCCGGGACCGCGGCGAGCGCGGCCAGCCCGGCGGCGACGAGGAACGCCGGACGGAACGAACGGGTCACGGCATCGGTGACGGCGTCCATCAAGCTGTCGCGGGCCCGAGCCATCGCGTTGTCGCCCTCGGCGCCGCGCTCGTCGAACTCCCCGGCGAGGTCGGGTACCTGTCCTCGCGGCGCGTCCTCGATCGCCGTCCGCAGCGCCCATGTCACCGGCAGCTTGTCGCTCAACGGCAGCTCGGTCTCCAGCATCGTGCTCGTCGCGCTCAACGTGGCCCGGCCGATGCCGGCCTCCAGGCTCGACGACAACACCGGGGCGATGAGCACGAGCCCGACGACGAGCCCTGCGTGACGGGCACCGATCGACACCGCGCTGGCCCGCACCGCTGGCCCGTCGGAAGGGACCGCGGCCGCGTCCAGGACCTCGTGGACGAGGTCGAAGCCGGCACCGCACAGGGCGAAGGCGATCGCGGCCATCACCGGCTGCTCGCCGGGGAGCAGGGCCAGACCGACGAGACCGAGTGCCAGCGGTAGCGAGCCGCCGACGGCGACGACGACGCGCGGAGCCCGCTTCATCGAGCGTCCGACCGCCATCCCGAGGGGGAGGGCCGACACGAGGACCGCACTGGCGATCGGGCTGTACCGCCAGACCTCGATGGCCAGCAGCACCCCGAGGAACAGTGCGCCGACGAGCGCCGCGAACACGAGCGCGAACCCGATGTTCGCCACGATCACGTCGCGCCTGCGGGTGCCGGCCGCGCCGTGCACGTGCCCCTCGCGGCGCATCGCCCGAGCGAGCGGGTCGGTGGCGACGACGAGCGCGGCGGCGACGATCGGCGCCTGCACGAAGAAGATCGCCCGCCAGTCGAACAACTGGGTGAGCACGCCACCCAGCGCCGGGCCGATCGCCGCTCCGACGGCACCGGCCATCGCCCACCACCGCCGGGCCCGCTCACCGGCGACCATGCCGAGGACCGGGAGCGAGCCGGCGAGGAGCAACGTGGCGCCGACGCCCTGGGCGCAACGGGCGACGAGCAGCAGGGCCAAGCTGTTGGCGAACCCGGCGACGAGCGACGCGGCGGAGAACACGGCGATGCCGGCGACCACGAGCGACAGCGGCCGGACCCGGTCGTGCAGCACGGCCACCGGGACGGCGACGATCGCCACGACGAGGGCATATGTCGTGAGGACCCACGACACGCCGACGATCGACGTGTCGAACTCGGCGTAGAGGTCGGGCAGGGCGAGCGCGACGACTGACGCGTCGGCGAACGCCAGGCCGACCGCGCCGATCACCAACGCGGCCACCACCCGCTGGCGGATTGTCACGGCCGAGAGGGTATCGATGAGGTCCCGGTGGCCGGCGGGAGAGTGGGGATCAGGCGGTCAGGACGACCGGGGCGCCGTTGGTGACGACGACCGTGTGTTCGAACTGCGCCGACAGGTGGCCCCGCGTCAGCAGCGTCCAGCCGTCGTCGGCCTGGTCGGCCCAGGTCGCCCCGGTCGACAAGAACGGCTCGATGGCGAGGACGAGGCCTTCCCAGAGCACCGTCCCGTCCGAGCGGTCCTCGACGCCGGGCACGCTCGGGCGCTCCCACAGGTCGCGTCCGGTGCCGTGGCCGTGGAGGTTCTCGATCACGGAGAAGCCGTGGCGCCGTGCCCGACGCTGCACGGCCCGGCCGATGTGACGCAACGGCGCGCCGGCGCGGGCGGCATCGAGCGCGTCGCGGTTGGCCATCCGAGTGGCGTCGAGCAGGCGCCGGGCGATCGGCGACACGCGGCCGACAGCTGTGCTGGCGCCGGTGTCGGCCCAGTAGCCGTCGACCTCGGCCGACACGTCGACGTTGACGAGGTCGCCGTCGCGGAGGCGGCGGCGCGTCGACGGGATGCCGTGTGCGGCCTCCTGGTTCACGCTGACGCACGTGGCCGCCGGGAAGCCGACGGTGGGGGGTGCCGGGTTGGCGCCGTGGCGGGCCAGCACCTCCCGTCCGACGGCGTCGAGATGGGCCGTCGTGACCCCGGGCGCCACCGCGGCGAGCATCGCATCGCGGGCCTCGGCCACCGCCCGGCCGGCGAGCGCCAGCCCGGCGACGTCGTCCTCGTGGTCAGCGGTCACCGGTCGACCGGTCCGTCTCCGCGGGTTGCGAGTCGGCCGCGACCTGGGTCGCCGAAGGGCGCGAACACGATCATGGAGCCACGGTACCGGTCGTCATCCGGCGCCGCCGGCGCCTTCGGCATCGTGCTCGGCGAGCTCGGCGGCGCTGAACGCCCTCAGGATGCAGAACTCGTTGCCCTCCGGGTCTGCGAGCACGACCCACGACACGCCCTCGCCCTGACCGATGTCCACGCGCCGCGCGCCGAGGGCCTCGAAGCGGGCGACCTCGGCCGCCTGGTCGACCGGCCGGAGGTCGAGGTGCAGCCGGTTCTTCACCGCCCTGGCGTCGCCGACGGGCAGGAACAGGAGATCCGGCGCCACACCGTCCTCGGGCGAGCCGGCCGGCGGTTCGAGCACGTGCTCGTCGTCGCTCGCGAACGTCAGGCGCCACCCGAGTGCTTCGGCCCACCAGCGGGCCAGGGTCGCCGGGTCGGCGGCGTCGATGCAGATGGCCTGGATGCGGATCGTCACGTCCGTCATCAAAGCCGTTCCGCAGCCTGGTTTCGGTCCGGATATTGGTCGGCGGGTTCTACTGGTCATCGCAACACCTTCGTGATGGAGGTGTGTGATGAGGGGTCGTCCGAGGTTGCCGGGAGAG
>JBEVOM010000250.1:0-43407 GCA_040507575.1 Ilumatobacteraceae bacterium | reverse complement strand
CTCTCCGAACCGTTCAACCCGCCCGGTGTTGCGATGACCGGTTGAGTCCGCCGACCAATATCCGGACCTAAACGGGGTGGCTAGGCGACCGGGCGCAGCAGCATCTCCTGGGCCAGCATGGCGAGCAGGTTGCCGGCCTCGTCGTAGGCGGCGCCCTGGTAGAGGCCGCGGTGTCCGGTGATCTTCATCGGCGTGCAGTCGTAGAGGACCCACTCGTCGGTCTTCGGCCGCCCGTGGAACCACACCGAGTGGTCGATGCTCGGGCCGTGCGGCGGGATGCCCTCGATGGCCAGGCTGCCGAACCCGGCTGGGATGTCGGACGTGAACGCCAACAGGCACGCCTGCAGCACCGGGTGGTCGGGGACCGGGACCACCACCCGGGTCCAGCAGCGGTCGATCGCGCCGGCCTTGACCGGCGTTCCGTCCGGCGGCGGCGGGACCCGGATGTCGACCAGTGGGCACCACTCGTGCTCGTACCGCGGCGACTCGTCCGGCGACGCGAAGCCCGGGCGGCGCTCCGGGGCGTAGGCCGGCCCGTCCACGGGCTCGTCGAACGAGCAGGCCATCTCCCAGATCACCTCGCCGCCCTGCACGGCCGCGACGCGCCGGGCCGAGAACGACCGCCCGTCACGATCGCGGTCCACCATGTAGACGACGGGGGCTCGCCGGTCGCCGCGTCGCAGGTAGTAGCCGTGCAGCGAGTGCGGCAGCCGCCCCTCGGGCACCGTGTGGGCGGCGGCCCGGAGCGCCTGGGCGGCAACGTGCCCGCCGAAGATGGTGTCGCGGTCGTCGGGCCACACGCCCGGGGACCCTCGGAAGATGTCGCGGTCGATCTGCTCGAGATCGAGGAATGCCAGCAGGTCGCCGGCGGCAGCGGTCACCGAGACATCCTTGCTGGCGCGGCGGGATCAGGGACGGGTGCCGATGCGGGTCGTGATCCCGCGGCGCAGGTCGAGCGACGGCAGCACCGACGTCAGGGCCCGGATCAGGCGCGGCCTCGTCTGGCGAGGATCGATGACGTCCTCGATGGCCAAGTTCTCGGCCACCGGGAACGGTGACAGCAACCGTTCGAGCCGCTTCTCGATCTCCCGACGCTTGGCATCGGGGTCGGCCGCAGCCTCGATGACCCGCTTGAACGCGGCGTCGACGCCGCCCTCGATCGGGATGCCGCCGAACTCGGCCGACGGCCAGGCGAAGCGCGCCGTCATCCGGCTGCCGTTGCTCGTGACCGCCCCGCCGAACCCGTAGCAGCGGCGCACGTTGACGTTCAGGATCGGCACCGAGATCGAGCCGGTCATCCACAACGCCCGCATGCCCTTCTTGATGACGCCGTTGGCCTCGGCCTCGGGACCGACCATCAACCCCGGGACATCGACGAAGTACACGATCGGGATCCCGAACTGGTCGCAGATCTCCATGAACCGGACTTGCTTCTCGGCAGCCTGGTGGTCCATGGCTCCGGCCAGCACCCGCGGGTTGTTGGCCAGGACGGCGACCACGTGCCCGTCGAGCCGGGCGAACGCCGTGATCAGCGAGGCTCCCCAATACGGCTGCACCTCGAACAGGCTGTCCTCGTCGACGACGAGCCGGACGAGGCGGTGCATGTCGTAGGCCTGGCGCTTGTCGCGCGGCACGATGGACAGCAGCTCCTCCTCCTGACGATCCGGGCGGTCGCCCGGCTCGCTGTACGGCGGCGCGCTCCAGACGTTGGAGGGGAGGTACGAGAGGTAGCTGCGGACCTGGTCGAGGCAATCCTCTTCGTCCTCGGCTTCGTTGTCCACGGCGCCGCTGACGCGGGTGTGGACGTGTGATCCGCCCAGCTCCTGCTTGGTGATGTCGATCCCCACCGCCCGCTTGACGACCGGCGGACCGGCCGCGAACAGCTCGCTGGTGCCCTTCACCATGCACGTCCAGTGGGTGAGCATGGCACTGCCGGCGGGGCCGCCGGCCACCGAGCCGAGGATCGCGGCGACGACAGGCACGGTGGCCAGCAGCTCGATGATCGTCTCGCGCCCCTTGTTGCCCGATGGGATCACGACCTTGTCGGTGTCGAGCAGCGAGGCGATGTTGAACCCGGCGCCGTCGTGCAAGAGCACGAGCGGGATGCGGTGCTCGAGCGCCAGGCGCTGCAGCAGCTCGGGCTTCGTGAACGTCTCGCTGCCGCCGCGGACCGTGAAGTCCTCGCCGCCGACGGCGACGTCGCGTCCGTCGATCTGGGCCAGGCCGGCGACGTACGGATCCGGCAGGAACCCGCCCTCCCCACCGGCCTGGACGCCACCGGCGAGCTGCCCGAGCTCGACGAACGATCCCGGGTCGACGAGCACGTCGATGCGCTCGCGGACGGTCAGCTTGCCGGCACCGTGCTGACGGGCGATGCGCTCCTCGCCGCCCATCGCGAGCGCGACGTCGCGACGCCGGCGGATCTCGTCCACCTCTGCCTGCCAGCTCACCTCGGACCAGGCCTCCTCTGCTTCCTGCGACCCGGCCGCGGATCTTACGAGGAGCGGCGGTCAGACGAGGCCGGTGGCGAGGCGGGCGGCGACACTGGCGCCCAGCTCCCAGCAGGCATTCCGATCCTCGGCCGTCGGATCGCCGACCACGCCGACCGGCGCCTGCACGAGCGCCCAGCGCAGACCGGTGGTGATCGTCTCCACCGCCCGCAGCGCGCCACCGAGGTCGCTGTTGCCGTGGACGTAGAACGCGAATGGCCGCCCCACCGTCTCGTCCAGGCACGGGTAGTAGATCTGGTCGAAGAAGTGCTTGAGGGCGCCCGACATGTAGCCGAGGTTGGCCGGGGTGCCGAGCACGTACCCGTCGGCCTCCATCACGTCGACTGCCGTCGCCGCGAGCGCGGCGCGGACGGCCACGTCGACCCCTTCGATCGCCGGGTCGCTCGCGCCGGAGCGCACCGCCTCGAGCAACGTGTGCGTCGCCGGGGACGGGGTGTGGTGGACGATCAGGAGCTGCGGCATGCCCGACGCCCGGTCAGCGGGCGGCCCACGCGGCCAGCAGCTCGGCCTCCCGGCGGTGGTCGACCCGCCCGGCGGGACCGACGGGTGGCTCGGCCGTCAGCCAGCCCTGGGTGTCGAGCGCCGACTCGGTGAGCGGCCGGGGCCGGAGCCCGGTCCCGAACGCCGCCGCGGGATCGGCGGCCAGTGCCCACTCGCGGCCCCCCTCGCACCACAAAGGCAGCGATGACCCGTCCTCGCCCTGCTCGACGAGCCATCGGCCGTCGACCCACTCGAGCGTCGTACCGGCCGGCGCGATGGCGCCGACGATCGCGTCGAGCATGGCGCCGAACGTCGAAGCTCGATCAGCGCTCGTGAACATCCCGGCGACGCCACCCTCGGCAAGATCGAGCGTCCAGCTCGCCTGGTCACGGGCATCGATCGTCTGCATCGGTGCATCGGCCGGCCCCGGCGCCAGCACCGTCCCGCCGGACGCGATCCGCCGGACCCAGTACGGGAACCGCAGCGTGTGATCGTGCGGACCGATGACGTACGTCGGACGGACGACGGTCAGCCCGCTCGCGCCGTACGCCGCCGCCGCCCGCTGCTCGCACAGGACCTTCAACCCGCCATACGTCCGGTCGTCCACCACCTCGGTCGTCGGATCGGGCACGGTCGCCAGTGGCGCCGACTCCACGAGCCCTGGCCCGTCGGGCTCCTGGTAGACCGACACCGTCGACACGAAGACGTGGTGCCCGCCGCGATCGCCCAGCGCGTCGGCGAGGTGATCGACCTGGCGCGGGACGTAGGCACAGACGTCGATGGTGGCGTCGAACCGGCGCCCGGCGAGGAGCGACAGGTCGCCGTCGCGGTCGGCCAGCAGGTGCTCGGCGTCAGCGACGTCGGGCGGGTGGCGGTTGCCGCGATGGAGCAACGTCACGTGGTGACCCCGAGAGAGCGCCTCGACGGCCATGGCCCGGCCGACGAAGCCGGTGCCGCCGGCGAACAGGATGCGCATCGCGCCACGGTAGGCGCAGGCCGACGGCGGCCGGGTGCCACGGCGCCGGCGCCACGGCATGCGGTGGGCGATGTCAGGAGCGGCCGACGACCCGATCGAGCAGCGCGGCCCGTGACGCCAACGTCCGAGCCATGAGGTGGGCCCGGTTGACGTACCGGTGCGGCGTCGCCTCGCTCGTGAAACCGATCGCGCCGTGCACCTGCACGGCGCCGGCGGCGTTGGTGCGGGCCGCCTCGTCGGCGAAGTACTTGGCGATCGCCGCCTCCTCCGCCGCGCCCGGCAACCGGGAGCTGACGGCCACGGCGGCGTAGCACACCTGCGACCACGCGCCGTCGGAGCGCACGGCCATGTCGGCACAGCGGTGCTTGATCGCCTGGTTGACCCCGATCGGCTTGCCGAACTGGATCCGCTGACCGGCGTACTCGACGGCCACGGCCATCGCCGCCTCGGCGACGCCCGTCGAGATGGCGGCCGCCAGCACGAGGCCGTGGAGGAAGATCGGGGCGGTCGCGGCGTCGACCGATGCGACGGCCGCGACCTCCTCGATGCGGCCGCGACCGGCGCTGACCGTGCCCTCGACGGGGTCGACGACCTCGACCCCGCAGGCGTCGATGTCGACGAGCGCGGCGCCGCCATCGTCGGCGACGACGACGAGCGCGGCCTCCTCGACGTGTGCCAGCGAGAGCTGCGCGGTCGAGACCGCACCGACGCGGGCCACCCCGACGGTCGTGCCGAGGGCGACGCGCACCGCACCGGACGCGATGGACGCAGCCAGGTCGCCGTCGCCGGCGGCCGCCGCCAGCTGGGCGCCGAGCACGCCGGGCAGGAAGGGTCCGGGCACGACGTAGCGACCGAGCTCGCGGAACAGCACGGCCTCCTCGGTGAGGCCGAACCCGACGCCCCCCTGCGCCTCAGGGAGCCCGAGGCCGAGCCAGCCGAGGTCGGCGCAGGTCTGCCAGAGGCCGGCGTCGATCTCCGTCGCCGCTACATGGTCGTGGCCCCGCCCGACCACCGGGACGCGGTCGGCGAGCAGCGCGGATGCCGTCGCGGCGATCTCGTCCTGTTCGGACGTCA
The DNA here is from genome assembly GCA_040507575.1 of Ilumatobacteraceae bacterium. Lineage (GTDB taxonomy): Bacteria > Actinomycetota > Acidimicrobiia > Acidimicrobiales > Ilumatobacteraceae > JALZMG01. Next base: position 38,367 of record JBEVOM010000250.1, on the reverse strand, counting down.
TCATCAGGTCCACGTCTCAGCCCCTGTCCCGCGGGAGTCCGAGGACCCGCTCGCCGATGATGTTCCGCTGGATCTCGAACGTGCCGCCCCCCATGCCGGCGGAGAACGCCCGCAGGAACTCCCCGGTCCAGCCACCCTTGCGGAACTTGTCGACGTAGGCCACGGCGTCGGTGCCGAGCATGTCCATCGCCAGTGCCGTCAAGGTCTGGATGAGGTCGCCGAACGACAGCCGCAGCATCGAGCCCTCGGGGCCGGGCGCACCGGTGCGCTGGTTGCGCGAGATCGCTCGGTACGTCGCCGACCGCGTCACCGTGATCTCGGCCTTGAGCGCAGCGAGGCGCCGGGCGTACTCGTCGTCGGCGATGAGCGGCCGGCGACCGTCCGGGCCGGTGCGATGGCGGGCCTCGTCGATCAGGTCGTCGATCATGCGGGTCGTCTCGATGATCTCGGCCATGAACCCGGTGCCCCGCTCGAACGAGAGCGTCGACATGGCCACGCTCCACCCGTCGCCGAGGTCGCCGACGACGTTGGCGAGCGGGATCCGCACCTCGTCGTAGAAGACCTCGCAGAACTCGTTGCCGCGGTCGAGCTGGGGGATCACACGCACCGTGATCCCGGGGAGGCGCATGTCGCAGATGACCCACGAGATCCCGCGGTGGCGGCTCGATTCGGGGTCGGTGCGCACCAACAGCTCCTGGTAGTCGGCGAGGTGGGCGAAGCTGGTCCAGATCTTCTGGCCGGTGACGACCAGTTCCTCGCCGTCGATCACGGCCCGGGTCTTCAGGCTGGCGAGGTCCGAGCCTGCATCGGGCTCCGAGAAGCCCTGGCACCACACGACATCGCCGCGCAGGATGCGCGGCAGGTGGAACGTCTTCTGCTCGTCGGACGCCCTGGCGATGAGCGTCGGGCCGCCGTGGTTGATTCCGACGAAGCACGACCCGATCCACGGTGCCTCCGAGCGGGCGTACTCCTCGTACCAGATCAGCTGCTCGATCGTGGACAGCCCACGGCCCCCGTACTCGACCGGCCAGGCGATGCCGGCCCACCCACCGTCGTACTGCTCACGCTGCCACGCCAGGTCGAACTCGCGGCTGTCCGGATGGTCGCCGTGCGGCCGGCGCTCCGTCGGGACGTGCTCCGCCAGCCACGTGCGGATCTCCTCCCGGAAGGCCACCTCGTCAGCGCTGAAGTCGAGGTCCACGAGCCGATGCTAGGCCCGACCCGCCCCCACCTCCCAGGCCGCACCCGTGTGGCGCCGGTGCCGGGCGGTGCGTAGGGTGCGACTCTCTCCGGGGCCGTCGGGAACGACCCCGGTCGACATGGGATTGGGGGTCCGGGTTTGAAGCCGAGTCCGTTCGTTTACCACGCACCGGCGACCGTCGCCGATGCGGCGGGCGTGCTGCGCGAGCACGCCGACGAGGCCAAGGTGCTGGCCGGGGGTCAGAGCCTGGTGCCGATGATGTCGCTGCGGTTGGCCTCGTTCGGCCATCTCGTCGACCTCAACCGGGTGACCGGGCTCGACGAGATCACGCGATCGAACGGCCACGTCCGCGTCGGGGCGCTCGTGCGCCAGTCCGTCGCCGAGCACGACCCCACGGTCGGCACCGACGTGCCGATGCTGGCCAGGGCCCTCCCACACATCGGCCACTTCCAGATCCGCAACCGGGGAACGGTCGGCGGCTCGATCGCGCACGCCGACCCGGCATCGGAGCTCCCAGCGGTCGTGTGCGCCCTCGATGCGATCTTGGAGGCGTCGTCCGCCGACGGGTCCCGTGACATCGCCGCCGCCGACTTCTTCGAGTCGACGTGGCAGACCGCGCTTGCCGACGACGAGATCCTCACCGCCGTCCGGTTCCCGGTGTGGAGCGGCCGGTCGGGCTTCGCCGTCGAGGAGGTGACCCGACGCCACGGTGACTTCGCCATCTGTGGCGCGGTGTGCGGTGTGCAACGGTCCGGCGACTCCGTCACTCGAGCGGCGATCGCGCTGTTCGGCGTCGGCGCCACGCCGATCAGGGCGCGGGCGGCCGAGGCGGCGCTCGTCGCGGCCGGCGCCGGTGCCGACCTGGCGGCGATCGGGCAGGAGGCGGCGGCGGGGCTGGAGCCGGGCGACGACCTGCACGCATCAGGCGCGTACCGTCGCACGGTCGGCGCGGTGGTCGTGCGACGGGCGTTGAGCAGAGCTCTCGAGGAGGCCGGGTCATGATCGACAGCATCGACAGCATCGACGGTTCGTCGGCGATCGACGCGGTGCGGGTCGGGTTCAGCGTGAACGGGCGGGCACGCCACGTGACATGCGAGCCGCGCAAGCTGCTGAGCGACGTCCTGCGCGACGATCTCGGCCTCACCGGCACGCACGTCGGGTGCGAGCACGGCGCGTGCGGAGCCTGCACGATCCTCCTCGACGGCGCCGCGGTGCGATCCTGCCTGCTGTTCGCCGCCCAGATCGAGGGTTGCACGATCACGACCGTCGAGGGCATCGCGGATCCCGACGGCGGGCTGAGCACGGTGCAACAGGCGATGCAGGACAACCACGGCCTGCAGTGCGGGTTCTGCACGCCGGGCATCGTCGTGTCGTTGACCGCTTACCTCCGCGACCACGCCGAGCCGAGCGACGAGCAGATCCGTGACGCCCTGTCCGGCAACCTGTGCCGCTGCACGGGCTACCACGGCATCGTCAACGCCGCCCGTCAAGCTGCCGGACGCCCCGCCCGACCCACCCACGAGGGAGACGACCAGTCATGAGCACGACGAGCGCCGGACGCTACGTCGGTCAGTCCGTCAAGCGTCGCGAGGATCCCCGTTTGCTGACCGGCCATGGCCGCTACGTCGACGATGTGCAGCAGGTGGGCACGTTGCACGTTGCGTTCGTCCGTTCGGACGTCGCCCGCGGCACGATCGTCGGCCTCGACGTGTCGGACGCGGCCGCGCTTCGCGGGGTGGAGGCGGTGTACACCGGCGGCGACCTCAACCCGCTCATCGGGCAGCTGTGGTCGACGATCATGGGACCGCCCGTGGAGTTGGGTGGGGTCACGCCGTATCCACCGCCCAGCGTGCTCGCCGAGGGTGACGTGCGTTTCGTCGGCGACCCGGTCGCCGTGGTGATCGCCTCGTCGCGCTACATCGCCGAGGATGCCGCCCAGCTCGTCGTGGTCGACATCGACGCCCAACCGGCCGTGCTCGGCGTCCACCGGGCGGCGATGGACGAGGCGCTCGTCCACCACGAGACGACGACCAACGTCACGGCGAGGGTCCCGATGCCCGAGATCCCGGCGCTCGAGGAGGCGTTCGCGTCCGCGGCCCATGTCTTCACCCGAACGTTCGCGGGCGCGCGCGCCACGAACGTCCCGATGGAACCGCGCGGGCTCGTCGTGCAGTACGACCAGCACCGCTCCAAGCTCGACATCCGGGCGGCGACGCAGTCGGTCCACGAGCTGAAGGCGTTCGCGGCGCGCCTGACCGGTGTCCCGGAGTCGCACGTGCGGTGTGTCGCCGAGGACGTCGGCGGTGGTTTCGGCCAGAAGATGATGGTGCTGCGTGAGGAAGCGGCGGTGATCCTGGCTGCGTTCAAGCTCGGCGGGCCGCCGGTGAAGTGGATCGAGGACCGCCGCGAGAACCTCATGGCCGCCAACCAGGCCCGCTGCGAGTCAGCGGAGATCTCGATGGCCCTCGACGAGACCGGGCACATCCTCGGCGCCAAGGTCGAGTTCTTCGAGGAGACCGGCGCCTACCCGCCCGCGGCCGGCGGCGGGTCGTCGACGCTGGCGATGGGCGTGTTCCCGGGCCCGTACCGCATCCCGATGGTCGCGCCGGCGTGCACCGCCGCATACACCAACACCGTCGGCAAGGCCGCGTACCGCGGTCCGTGGGCGATGGAGACGATCTTCCGGGAGCAGATGCTCGACCACGTGGCCCGCGAGATCGGCATGGACGCGATCGAGCTGCGACGCATCAACATGATCCAGGCCGAGGACCTGCCGTACACGACGGCGACCCAGATGGTGCTCGAGAACGTCTCGCCTGCGGAGACCCTCGAGCAGGTCGTCGCGATGGTCGACGTGCCGGCGTTCCGCGCCGAGCAGGCCACGGCCCGCGCCGCCGGCCGGCTCCTCGGCCTCGGCATCGGCGCCTACGTCGAGCCGTCAGCGGTCGCGTTCGGCGCGCTGGGCACCGACCCGGCCGTGCTCACGATGGACGTCAGCGGCAAGGTGCAGATCCGCCTCGGGACCGGCAGCCACGGTCACAGCATCGAGACGACGATCGCCCAGGTCGTCGCCGAGCACGTCGGGTGCGACTTCGACGATGTCGTGGTCATCCAGGGCGACACCGACACCTCACCTGTCGGTCCCGGCACCGGCGGCAGCCGCACGGCCGTCATCGCCGGCGGCGCGGCCCAGACCGCGTCCGTCCAGATGCGCGAGAAGCTCGTGCAGATCGCCGCCCACATCCTCGAGGCGAACCCCGACGACCTCGACATCGAACGCTCCGCGGTGTCGGTGCGCGGCACACCGACGGCGACGATCCCGTTCGCCCAGCTCGCGAGGATCGCGCACACCGCACCCGAGCAACTCCCCGCCGGAATGGCACCCGGCCTCGAGTTCATGGCCAGATACGGACCACCGACGCCGTTCACGTGGTCGAACGCGACGCACGCCTGCATCGTCGAGGTCGATGCCGACACCGGCATCGTCACGATCGTGCGCTACCTCGTGTCCGAGGACTGCGGACAGATGATCAACCCGATGGTCGTCGAGGGCCAGATCGCCGGTGGCGTCGTCCAGGGCATCGGCGGCGTGCTCTTCGAGAACATGGCCTACGACGATGAAGGCAACCCACTGGCCACGACGTTCCTCGACTACCTGCTGCCGACGGCGCCGGAGATCCCCGACATCGAATACGGCCACGTCGTCACCATGTCGGGCACCCTCGGCGGCTACAAGGGCATGGGCGAAGGTGGCGCCATCGCTTCGCCACCAGCGGTCGCCAACGCCATCAACGACGCCATCGCCCACCTCGGCGTCACGCTCACCGACTTCCCGTTCGGCCCCAGCCAGATCCACGCCGCCCTGCACCCCGCCACCTGACGGAGCACGTCAGCGATCGACGGAGAGGAACGCATCGATGACCGGCGCGACCTCGTCGGGGCGCTCGTGGAGGAAGAGGTGCCCGCCCGACTCGATGACGTGCAGCCGCGCACCGGGGATCCCGAACGCCAGGATGCGTCCGTTCAGCAGCGGGACGATGGGGTCGTCGTCGCCGGCCATCACCAGCGTCGGCGCCTGGACCATGTTCATCACGGGCCAGCTGGTGAACGTCGCCATCGAGAAGAGCTGGGACATGTAGCCCCAGAACGACGGAGGCCGCCCGGCGCGGGCTCGGGCTTGCTCGAGCACGAGGTCGGGTTGGTGGCGGATCCGGCCGCCGTACAACGTCGGCGCCACTTTCACGAGGTACTCGGGATCGGTGTAGCGACGGCGGCTCAGCATCATCGAGAGCGCAGCCGGAGTTCCGGGCACGCTCGGGAAGCCCGGCACGGTGGCGCACAGCACGAGCCGGTTGACGACGCGCGGGAACGCGACCGCGAGGTGCTGGGCGACCGCGCCGCCCCACGAGAGGCCGAGGACGTCGACGGTGTCGTAGCCGAGCGTGCGGACCAGGGCCGCCGTGAGCCGGGCCATGAAGTACATCGGGCGAGGGACGAGCATGGTCGACGACGACCCCGCACCCGGCATGTCGAACGCGATCACCTGTCGGCCGGGCAGCGCGTCGATGAGAGGTCGCCACATCTCGATGTTCCCGCCGATGCCGTTGATGAGCAGCAGCGGCGGACCCTCACCGACGATCCTCACCCGGATCCTGTGCTGGCCGACGCGGACCCGGAACGTCCGCTCCGACTCCGGCGGCGGTTCGACGACCGCCGGGAACCCGTCGTGACGCTGGCCCATGCCGGCCAAAGCCGACCCGTCCGCCGTGGCGACCCTCGGACTCACGACGAGACGTACGTGCCGGGCGCCCGGCACAGGACCGGATTGTCGCGACTGCCCAACGTCTCGGCTGGGTCGCGCTGCGCCCCGGAACGGGCGTCGATCCACTCGGCCCAGTCGGTCCACCAGCTCCCCGCCATCTTGTCCGCTTGCTCCAACCACGTCGCGGGGTCCTCGGGATGGTCGTCGTTGACGTAGTAGCTGGCCTTGGCGTTGCCCGGCGGATTGACGAGCGCCTGGACGTGCCCGCTGTTCGACAACACGAACCGGTGGTCACCGCCGAAGAGCTGGGTCGCGGAGTACGCCGCCTCCCATGGCACGAGGTGGTCGTTGATCGCGCCGACCGAGTACATGTCGACCTCGACCTTGCCGAGATCGATGGGGATGCCGAGCACCGACATGCCGCCGGGCTCCATCAGCGAGTTCCCGAGCGCCATCTCGAGGAACTGCTCGTGGAGGGTGTTCGGCAGGTTCGTCGTGTCGGCGTTCCAGGCCAGGACGTCGAACGCCGGTGGGCGCTCCCCCATCAGGTAGTTCGACACCCAGTAGTTCCAGATCAGGTCGTTGGGCCGCACCCACGCGAACGTCCGCGCCAGTTGGCGCCCCTCGAGCACACCGTTCTTGCGCGAGCGGTTGATCGTCGACTGCACCGACCGACGGGTAGCGAAGCTGTTGAGCACGCTCTTCACCTCGCTGTCGATCATCGTCACCCCGAGTGCGGCGGCATGGACGAGTGGCCGGTGCTGAGCGGCGAGGTAGCCGAGCAGGACCGACTGGGTCAGGCCCCCGGAACAGAACCCGATGACGTTCACGGCGTCGGCGCCCGTGATCGCCCGGGCCGCCTCGCACGCGTCGAGGCACGCGCTGACGTAGGAGTCGAGCGACCACGAGCGGTGCTCGGGACCCGGGTTCCGCCACGACAGGATGAACACCTGCTGACCGTGGTCGACGGCGTGCTCGACGAAGCTGCGCCCGGGCGCGAGGTCGAGGAAGTAGTAGCGGTTGATCTGTGGCGGGATCACGACGACCGGCCGTTCGCGGACCTTGTCCGTGCGCGGCTCGAACTGGATCAGCTCGAACAGGTCGGTACGGCGCACGACCGCCCCCGCCGTCGCAGCCGTGTTCTCGCCCAGCACGAACGGACGTGTGTCCACCTGGCTCGGCAGGCCGCCGTTGTGGCGGAGGTCCCACGAGAGGTGGCGGACGCCGTCGACGAGCGACCGGCCCCGGGTGCGGACGGCGGTACGCGTCGCCGCCGGGTTCGTCAGGAGGTTGTTGGTCGGCGCGACCGCCTCGGTGACCTGCATCAGCGCGAAGCGGGCGCGGTCGGCGCTGGCGTCGTCCATGCCGAGGCCGTCGACACTCGACACGGTGACGTCGCGCCACGCCAGGTAGCCCTGGGCCAGTTGCTTCCAGCCCCGCCGTTGCCAGGCCTCGTCGCTGAAGCGGCGGTCCTTCGGCTCGGGTGACCGACGCGACGTCCCGGCGATGATGCGCACGTCCTCGGCCACCAACTCGACGGCACGGGCGGCGATCGCCGCCGGGTTGCGAACGAGCGACCGTCCGTAGCGCCCGAGCGCGGCAAGGACCTGCCGCCCGTCGAGCCCGACGAACGTCGCGCCGCCCAGCCCGAGCGCACTGCTCGACGCCGCCTCGGCATTGGACGCGTCACCCTCTGGCTTGGATTCCGGCACACCCCCGTTGCGGATCATGAACGGGACGGTACTCCAGTTCGCCACACCGCGTCCGCCGACGCTCCCGGCCCGGAGTGGATCGTCGACCGCACTCCTCCACGCCGTCGTCGGTCCCATCGCGCTCGGCGCGGCGGTGATGTCGCGTGCCGGTCGCCGCGGGACGTGGTGCCAGCGGACCGGTCGGTACTGTCGCCCGGGGGAGCATCGACGAGCGAGGAGACGCGATGAAGGAGCAGCGCAGAGGCAGGAGGATCGCGATGTCGGCCGGGGAGATCGACGCGTTCCTGGGCGGGGAGCGGATGTGCCACGCGGCGTCGGTCGGCGGGGACGGCGGTCCGCACGTCTCGCCGTTGTGGTTCGTCTGGGATGGCGCGGCGTTGTGGCTCAACTCGGTCGTCAAGAGCCAGCGCTGGACGAACCTCCAGCGCGACTCGCGGATCAGCGTCATCATCGACGGCGGGATCGGCTACTCCGAACTGCACGGCGTCGAGATCACCGGGCGCGCCGAGGTGGTCGGTGACGTGCCCCGCACGTCGACACCCGATGCGCAGGTCGCCGAGGCGGAACGCCTGTGGGGCGAGAAGTACATGGGCGGCGGCCCGTTCGTCCCCGACGGCCGCCACGCCTGGCTGTTGGTGGCGCCGCAGAAGATCGTCAGCTGGGATTTCCGCAAGCTGCCGAGCACGTGACCCGCCCACTCCCTGCGCTCACCGAGCACAACCGCTTCTTCTGGATCTCGGGTCAGGACGGCCGGCTGCGGTTCCAACGCTGCACCCGCTGCGCGACGTTCCGGCACCCGCCGGGCCCGATCTGTGCCGAGTGCCGGTCGCCGGACTCCGCGGCCGTCGTCGTGAGCGGCCAGGCCACCGTCCTGGCGGTCACCGTCGACCACCACCCGTGGCACCCTGACTTCCCGCCGCCGTACGCGATCGCGATCGTGGCCATCGACGAGGATCCGCGGGTGCGGCTGACCACGAACGTGATCGGCTGCGAACCCGACGACGTGAGCATCGGGATGCGCGTGCAGGTGTCGTTCGCCCGGCACGAGGACGTGTGGCTGCCCCTGTTCACGCCGATCACCGGCGCGCCGGTTGCGGCCACGTCGCCCGACCCCGAGATCCGGGCCACGGTGCGCACCATGGTCAGCACCGACAAGTTCGAGGATCGCGTCGCGATCACCGGGGTCGGCGCATCGCGCATCGGCCGGCGGCTGATGGTCGAACCGCTGTCGCTCACGGTCGACGCCTGCCTGGCCGCGGTCGACGACGCCGGACTGGAGATCGGCGACATCGACGGGTTGTGCACCTACCCGGGTCCGGGCCAGTACGCCGGCGGCCATTCCGAAGGTGGCGTGACGGCCGTCGAGGAAGCGCTGCGCATCCACCCGACCTGGTTCAACGGTGGCCCGGAGACGCCGGGCCAGAGCGGCTCGGTGGTCGCGGCGATGCTCGCCGTTGCCGCGGGCCTGTGTCGACACGTGCTCTGCTACCGCACCGTGTGGGAGTCCACCGCCGCCGCGCTGCCGGCGCCGGCCCCGTCGTCCAGCCGCGTCGAGGGCGACATGCTCGCGTGGCGGTTGCCGTTCGGAGCGATGTCGGCGGCCAATTGGATCGCGCTGTACGCCGCCAACCACTTCCACCACTACGGCACCACCCGCGAGGCGCTCGGCCAGATCGCCGTCACCACCCGGCGCCACGCCGCGCTCAACCCGGCCGCGGTCTATCGCGAGCCGATCACGATGGACGACTACTTGGACGCGCGCCTCATCTCCACCCCGTTCGGCCTGTACGACTGCGATGTGCCGTGCGACGGGGCGGTCGCCATCGTCGTGTCCGCCGCCGACGTCGCCGACGATCTGCGGGCGCCGCCCGTGCGGGTCGAGGCCGTCGGCACGCAGATCATCGAGCGACTGTCATGGGACCAGGGCACGCTGACCCACGAACCGCAACTGATGGGTCCGTCGGCCCACATGTGGAGCCGCACCGACCTCCGACCGGCCGACGTCGACGTCGCGCTGTTGTACGACGGCTTCACGTTCAACTGCCTGGCGTGGATCGAAGCGATGGGGTTCTGCGGCCGAGGTGAGGGCGCTGCCTTCGTCGAGGGCGGCCATCGGATCGCGCTCGACGGCGAGCTGCCCCTCAACCCGCACGGCGGCCAGCTGTCGGCCGGGCGCACCCACGGCTACGGCTTCCTCCACGAGGCCGTGCTGCAGCTGCGTGGGACCGCCGGCGCCCGGCAGGTCCCCGGCGCCGAGATCGCCGTCGTCACCACCGGCGGAGGTGCGCCCGGCGGGGCGATCCTCCTCCGATCACGGCCGTAGCCCTCGTCCGTTCTGCCCGGGTCGCCGCTGCACGCTTCGCGCGGTCAGGCGGATCTCACGCTCACGCGTGACGGGCGGGCGTCGTCGGACCGACCTCGGTCGAGGTCCGCCGGCTCCGCTGGTTCGGCGGCCGTCGTCGGTTCGGACGGTGAGATCTGGTCCGGCGTGTTGTAGAAGGTCCCGCGGCCAGGGGCGACGGGCCCGTCGAGCAACGGGTCGTCGGTACGCGTCATCCAGTCGCGCAGGCGGGTGCGGAGGTCGTCGCGGACGTCGGCCAGCGTCGGGTCGTCGATGCGGTTGGTGCCCTCGTTGGGATCGAGCCAGACGTCGTACAGCGCCTCCACCGGTGGGTCGACGTTCGCCCATCCGAGCTCCAGGAGCAAGTCCTTGGTGGGACCGTCATCGACGTTGGCCAGCACGCGTCCGGGGTGTTGGTCGTCGAAGCGACGCATGTACTTGTAGCGGGTCGTCCTCACCGCCCGCTGCGGCTCATAGGCAGCGTGGTAGGTGAGCTCGGCGAAGACCTCCTGGTGAATCGCCTCGACGTCGCCGTGGACGAGCGGGAGCAACGATGCGCCCTCGAGCCAGTCGGGGGGACGGATGCCGACGAGCTCGCAGATCGTCGGGTAGAGGTCGAGCTGGCTGACCAGCGCGTCGCTGACCCGGCCACCGGTGAAGCCGCCCGGCCCGCGCATCAGCAGCATCACGCCGATGCCGCGGTCGTACATCGTGGCTTTCGAGTCCGGGTAGGCCAGGCCGTGGTCGGTGGTCATGATGACCAACGTGTTGTCGACGAGGTCGTGCTCCTGGAGGGCGTTGAGCACGGCCCCCACGCCTTGGTCGAGCGATCTCGCGCTGGCTTTGAACGACGCCATGTCGCGGCGCGTCGCCGCGGTGTCGGGGATGTTGTCCGGCGGACGCGAGTAGAGCGCGTCGCGCACAGAGGTCGGTTCATAGAAGTGCCGGTGGGTCTCGAAGAACCCGACGGAGAGGAAGAACGGGGCGTCGGCGCGAGCACGCGCGGCGATCTGCCCGATCGCCGCGGGCACGACATCCCGGACCTCGGTCGTGTCGACGTCGACGACGAGGTCGTAGCCGATGTCGGAGGGATCGGCAGACACGTGCTGCTCGCCGACCAGTCCCGACCAGTAGCCGGCGTCGCGGAGCACGTGCACGATGTGGCGCTCGGGATGCCGGAGCCGGTACCCGCGGTGGGCGAGCCCGAGCATGCCGGTGGCGTGCGAGCACTGCCCGGTCAGCAGCGCCGCCCTCGATCCCGAACACACCGGCGCGGCGCAGAACGCCTCACGAAACAGCAGTCCCTGATCGGCCAGGTGCTGGATGTTGGGCGTCGGCACCGGATAACCGTAGGGCTGTACGTAGCGCCCGGTGTCGTGGGAGTGGAGGTACAGAACGTTCGGTCGATCCATGCGGTAACTACACTACGGAATGGAATGTTGACTGTTAAGGTCCGGATTCCATGGATCCCCGGCATCCTCGCGCCGAAGGCCCGTCCTTCCTCGTGTGCGCGACCCAACGCAGCGGCAGCACGTTGCTGTGCGAGCTGCTCAAGGGGACCGAGGTCGCCGGGGTGCCCGACGAGTTCTTCGAGGGCTTGCGCTCGACCGGACTCCCCCGCCAGCCCCGCCAGTACTTCGAGGATCCGCGCCTGGCCGACATCGCCGAGAAGCTGGCGACGCTCGATCCCGGACGTCCCGAGCAGCCAGGCGAGTTCGAAGGTTGGTTCCACTACGTGCTTCAGCGGGGCACGACGAGCAACGGCGTCTTCGGCGCCAAGATGATGTGGAACTACTTCGACGACTTCCGCGACCGCGTCCGAGAACTGCCTGGGCTCGGTGACCTCACGTTCAACGAGGCGCTCGACGAGGTCTTCCCGAACCTGCGCATCATCTTCGTCCGTCGTCGCAACAAGGTCGAGCAGGCCGTTTCGTTGTGGAAGGCGATCCAGACCCAGCACTGGCGAAACGAGAACGATCCGGGCTCGGCGTCCCGGCCGGCCGACTACGACTACCGCGCCCTCAAGCACCTCGTCGACGAGCTCCACCGGTGGGACGCCCGGTGGGAGGACTGGTTCCACGCCACCGGCCGGGAACCGATCCGGGTCATCTACGAGGAGTTCACGGGCACCCGCGCCGCGACCGTCGGACGGGTCCTCGACGCCCTCGGCATCGACCCACCCGAGCCCGACAGCGAGAACGGCAGGATGAGACGACAGGCCGACGACCTGTCGCGCACGTGGGTGGCCCGCTTCCGCGCCGACGACGTCGACCGCTCGCTGACCCGTTGACGCTCGGGTGCAGAGGACGACCGGTTCGCCGGTCGCCGCCATGGCGCCCACGCGCGACCGGGTGAGGTCCTCGAGGTCATGAGCCGCTTGCTCCTCGGTTTCATCGTCGCCGTCGTCTGCACACCCGCCGGCGTGTCCGGGGCGTTCCTGCTGCTCCCGATCCAGATCCAGATCCTCGGCGTGCCGAGTCCCACCGTCAGCGCCACCAACCTGCTGTTCAACGTGGTGGCCACCTCGGCCGGTGCCACGGCATACGCACGACACGGCGCGATCGACGGCCCGCTCCTGCGGCGCCTCCTCGCAGGAGCCGTGCCGGGCATGGTCGTCGGGGCGCTGCTGCGCAGCACGTGGTTCGCCGACGAAGCGGTGTTCGCCTGGCCGGCCGCAGGCGTCCTGGTCATCGTCGGCGTGCGCCTGCTGGCCGACGTCGTGCCCCGCTCTCCGACCCCTCCGCTACGCCGCGATCTTCCCGCGCCGGGCCGCATCGCGGCCATCGGCGCGGCGGCCGGCGTCATCGGAGGCGTCTACGGCATCGGTGGCGCCGCGCTGGCCGTTCCATGGCTCGTCGGCGTCGAGCGGCTCCCGGTGACGCGGGTGGCCGGGGCGGCCATGGTCGTGACGCTCACCACGTCGACGATCGGGCTCGGCACGTTCGTCGCCGGCGACGCGTTCGGATTCGGCCAGGCGTCGGCGCCGAACTGGGTCGGGGGGCTGGCCCTCGGGTTGGGCGGTGCCATCGGTGCCGTCGTCGGCGCCGGACTTCAACAACACGTACCCGTCAGGCTCCTGCGCGTCGTGCTCGGCCTCGCCGCAGTGTCGGCAGGCGTGCGGATGGTCCTGTGAAGCCGGGGTCAGCCGTCGCCCGCGTCGCCGGTGGCGGCCACGCCGAGCCAGGCGAGCAGCGACGCCCGTTGGCGGGCGAAGCTCGTGGTGGTCTGCTCGCGAGGACGCGACCAGCCGATCTCGACGTCGTGCACGAGCACGCCGTCGCGCATGACGACGACGCGGTCGGCGAGGAGGAGCGCCTCGTCGACGTCGTGGGTGACGAGCACGACAGCCGGGCGGTGACGCTCCCACAGCTGCGCGACGAGCACGTGCGCCCGCAGTCGTGTGAGCGCGTCGAGCGACGCGAACGGCTCGTCGAGCAGGAGCAGGTCGGGCTCGCGGATGAGGGCCCGAGCCAGCGAGGCGCGCTGCGCCTCCCCTCCCGACAGCGTCTTCGGCCACTCGTCGGCGCGGGCGGCGAGGCCGACCTCGTCGAGGGCAGCGACCGCCCGTGCCCGATCCGGTCGGCCGGGCATGCCGAACGTCACGTTGCGCCACACCCGCTTCCACGGCAGCAACCGGGGGGCCTGGAACGCGACGCTGCGCCGCGTCGCGACGTGCACGTCGCCGTCGATCTGGTGGTCGAGTCCGGCCAGGATCCGTAGGAGCGTGCTCTTGCCGCACCCGCTCGCGCCCAGCAGCGCGACGAACTGGCCCGCCGGCACCTCGAGGTCGAGACCGTCGATGACCCGCCGCTCACCGAACGAGCGCGACAGGTTGCGGACGTCGACGGCCAGTGGACGCACGGCGCCGGGCCGGGTGACCTCGGTGACGGTCATCGGCCGGTGAACGTCGGCCGCCACGCCAACGTCCAGCGCTCCAACAAGCGGATGAACAGGTCGATGGTGAGGCCCAGGAGGGCGTAGATGGCCAGGCACAGGATGATCACATCGGTCTGCCCGTACGTCTGGGCGTTCTTCATCATCCAGCCGAGGCCCCTCGACGTGTTGACCTGCTCGGCGAAGATCAGCGCGATCCATGCGATCCCGAGGGAGTGTCGGAGCCCGACGAAGAGGTTGGGCAACGCCGACGGGAGCACGACGTGCCGGACGAGTGTGCGGCGGTTGGCACCGAGCGTCTCGGCGCACTCCACGAGGCCGGCGTCGACGTGCCGGATGCCCGCGTAGACGTTGAGGTAGACGGGGTAGGCGGTGCCGAGCGCGATGAGTGCGTACTTGGGTGCATCGCCGATGCCGAACCATGCGATCAACAGCGGGATGAGGCCCACGAACGGGACGGTCCGCAGCATCTGGACCGTCGAGTCGACCAGATCCTCACCGAGCCGGTAGAGCCCGGCGGCGAGGCCCAGGGCCAGGCCGGCCGAGATGCCGATCAGGGCGCCGACGACCACGCGTCCGAGCGAGGCGAGCACCGACTCGGTGAGCAGTCCGGACTGCAGCGTGTCCCATCCGGTCGAGACCACGGTGGCCGGACCGACCAACACGTGCTCGCTGACCCATCCCAGCGAGCACACGAGCTGCCACACGGCGACGAAGATCAACGGGCCGGCGGCGCGACGCAGCCCGCGTGGCGGTGACCACCGCCGCGACGACTGCGCGGCGATGGTCACCATCAGCGGGGTCCTGGTCGCGTCCTGGGAGGCAGGACGCGTCAGGTCGATGTCCTGCACGGCCACGTCGGTCGACCCGCTAGCCGAGCACGGAGGCGTTGATGATCTGCTCGTAGGACTTGTCGCCGACGGCGAGGCCCCACGACGCCATCCAGGCGTAGCTCTCGTCGAAGCGCTGCTGCGAGTACTCCTTGGCGTGGGTGAAGCGGAAGTACTCCTGCCGCAGCTCGTCGGGGGCCAGGCGATCACCCGCCCACTCGGTGATGAGGTGGCGGTAGCTGTCGAGGTCGGCGTTGAGGAGGTCGGCCGCCTCGTTGACCGCTCGCACGTACGCCTGCTGCGCCTCGACCGGCACGGACTCGGCGAAGACCTGGGCACCCCGGTAGAACGAGCTGGCGATGACGTGGGCTCCCTCCTTGAGGGCGAGGCTGATGAACGGCTCCATCGTCGTGATCGCCCGGAGCTGGCCAGCCTTCAGCTCGTCGATCCGCATCATCCCGCCACCGGGCCCCGAGCCCTCGACCACGATCTGGTCGCGCCGCAGCGCACCCTCGAGGATCTGCAGCGTCGTGTAGTGGCCACCGGTCGTGAGGCCGGTGACGACAGGCACGCCGGAGAGGTCGTGCGGCTCCTGCAGATCGGGATCGAAGCTGACGATGGCCTGGGCGACGACGGCAGGGCGCAGGTACGCGATGCGTCCGGCCCGGCCGTCGGCCTTCTCGACACGGTAGACCGAACCCCACTCGCACATGTTCCACGTGTCGAACTGGCCGCTCGTGAACTGGCCGAGAGGGTCGTGCTCGGCGGAGTCCGGCACGAACTGGTCGGGCGCCTTCCACTCCCACGACGCCTGCACGTCGAGGCCGTGCTTCTCGAACAGCCCGTGCTGCTCGGCGACCCGGTCGGGCACCTGGAAGATCGAGCTCGCGGCCAGCGTGACGATGCGTGGCCGGTCCGATGTCACTGTCATGGGTGTGCTCCTGTCATTGGGGATGTTGGGAACGGGGCGGGTTTCAGGCGAGCGCGGCGTTGAGGTCGGTGCTGAAGACGGTGAGCGGGTCGGGCGGCGCGCCGGCGACCAGGCCCGCCGTGGCGAAGAGATCGATCGTCGACTGGTAGGTCTCGTACGTCGAGTCGGTGATCGGCCCCAGGACCCCGCCGACGAGGTTGGTGGCGGTGAGCGCCGCGACCTCCTCCGGGACCTGGTTCTGCTCGGCGATCTGCGCCGCCAGCGTCGGCACGGTCGCACTGGCCAGCGCGGCTCGGTACTGCACGAGGAAGTCGGCGATCGCGGCGGCCGTGGCCGGGTCGGCGAGCGTCTCCTCCGTCGTCGCGAGGTAGCCGGTCGACGGGAAGCCGCTGCCGTCGATGAGCACCGACGCGCCGTGCTCGCTGACGGCCACGTCGGCCTGGGGCGGGCCCACCGACCAGGCGTCGACGTCGCCGTTCAAGAAGGCGGGCAGGGCGTCGGTCTGGGCGAGGTCGACGAGCTGGACGTCCGCGGCCGTCATACCGACGCTGTCGAGCGCCTGCACGAGGAACCCCTCCCACGCCGTGCCCTTGGGGACGGCGATCGTGTGGCCGGCGAGCTGCTCGAGCGAGGTGATGTCGGATCCCTCCGGCACGATGACCCTGTTGCCCGGCAGGGGCGTCGTCGTCTCGGCGACGGCGACGAAGTCGAGGCCGTTGAGCTGAGCGTTCACGACGGCGGTGATGCCGACCTGTCCCAGATCGACGACGCCGGAGTCCAGCGCCTGGAGGAGGGGCGGTCCCGTCGGGAACGTCGCCCACTCGACGTTGTAGTCGGTGGTCGGCGCGGCGAGGTTCCAGATCGCCTTGCTCGTGTCGAGGATCGTGCCCACGGTGAGCGTGACGCCCGACGTGTCGACGTCGGCCACGGTCACGTCGGCGGCCGTCGTGTCGCCGGTCGTCGCGGCCGTCTCGCCGGTCGTCGCGGCGACGGTGTCGCCGGTCGTGTCGCCGGTCGTCACCGCCGTCGCATCGCCGGCCGTCCCGGCGCTCGTCGTCGCGACCGTTGCCGCGGTCCCTGCATCGTCGTCGTCGTCGCCGCACGCGGCGAGAACGACCGCCACGGTCACTGCCAACGCTGCCGCCACCCGGACGCGGCGCCCACTCACACGGTTCACTCGACCTCTTCCACGCTGATCACCGAGACGTCCGAGGGCCGACCGCCCCGGTACCTCATAATTTCGATTAGAATAGTCATCTATTGCACCATGCACAACCGGGTTGTGTCATGTCGCAACAGCCGTGCGGCCCATCACCCAGGTCCACCGGCTCGCTGCCGCTGGGGACGCGTCGGTGCCCAGGGCACGACAGGAAGGACCACTGTCCGTGACATCCCAGCCGACGAACGACATCCATCGTTCGAACACCTCGATCAAGTCCGTGGCACGCGCCGTCGCCCTCGTCCAGTGCTTCGTCGACGGCGACGACACCCAGTCGCTCACCGACCTGGCGACGCGGACCCAGCTCAGCCTGAGCACCGCGTACCGGCTGCTGCTCACGTTGTGCGCCGGTCGCATCCTCACTCGTGATCCCGAGACCGGCCGTTACCGCCTCGGTCCCGTCCTCCTCGCGATGGCCCAGCGCGCGTTCAGCGGTCGAGGGCTTCGCGAGGCGCTCGTGCTGGTGGAAGACCTCGCGGCACGCACGGGCGAGTCGGCCAGCCTGGCCATCCGCGACGACGACTGCGCCATCGTGCTGCTGACGGCGACGTCGAGCTCCCCGTTGCGGTTCGATCGTCCCGCCGGCGCCCGGGTCCCCCTGCTCGCCTCCGCGCTCGGCCGGGCCCTGCTGGCGTTCGCGCCGGCGGCCGGCGTCGTCGGACGGGCGGACACGATGCCGTCGATGGGACCGATCCTCGACCAGGTCCGCGCGGCCGGTTACGCGCTCGTCGACGACGAGCAGTTCGCCGGCGTCCGCGCCCTCGCCGCGCCGGTCTTCGGGACGAGCCGCCGCCTCGAAGCGGCCGTGGGGATCCATGGTCCGATCAGCCGCGTCGTCGACGAGCGGCTGGACCGCCTCGCCACCGACGTGCTCGGCACGGCGGCGTCGATCGGCGCGCTGCCGACCGTGGTCAACCTGGCGTCGGAGTGACGCGCCTCGACGAGGCCCGACCCCGCGATCCGCAGTCGTGGTGTCCGACCGGGCTCAGGGCGACGCGGCCGCTGGCGCAGACGCGTAGATGTTGAGACCCAACTGCTCCGACAGGTGGGTGGTCAGCAACGTTCCGCGAACGCTGTTACCGGCCGGGTCGAGGCGGGGCGAGAACGTGCCGAGACCTCCCTTGCCCGGCGAGACCGTGACGATCCCGCCGCTGACGCCGCTCTTGCCGGGGAGGCCGACGTCGTACATCCACTCCCCGGACCGTTCGTACAGCCCGGCGGTGGCCATCACGGCGAGCACCCGGGTGCAGATCGCCGCGGGGATGACGCGCGTGCCCGTCAGGGGGTTCACCCCACCGTCGGCCAGGGTCGCGCCCATCACCGCCAGATCTTCGGCGGACACCATCAGGGAGCATTGGCGGGTGTACACGTCCGCCGCCTCGTCGGGATCGAAGTAGAGCCGGCCGTAGCTCTCGAGCAGGTGGGCGATGCCCTGGTTGCGGAGGTTGGTCCGCGCTTCGGACTCGTAGATCTCACCATCCATCTCGAGGTCGCGGCCGGCGAACCGCGACAGACCCAGCTTGACGTACTGCCACTTGTCCTCGACGGTCGATCCGGGGACGAGGCTCGTGGTGGCGAGCGCCCCGGCGTTGACCATCGGGTTCATGGTGCGTTCGCGGTTCAGCTCGATCGCCATCACCGAGTCGAACGGCAGCCCGGTGCCGTTGACCCCGAGCTTCCGACGAGCCTCGGAGTGCCCGATGGCGTCACACACGAGCGCGAAGACGAACGGCTTCGACACGCTCTGGATCGAGAACCGGTGGGTGGCGTCGCCGGCTGCGATCATCCGACCATCGGCGCTCACGATGCACGCTCCGAACAGATCCGGAGCCACGCCCGCCAGTGCCGGGATGTAGTCCGCGACCACCCCGTCGTCGACCGATCGGTACCGCTCGTACGCCTCGACCAGGAGCTCGCGGACCACGTCCTCCCTGGGCAGGTCCCCGGTCGAGATGTGGGCTCCCCGAGGATCATCCGCGTGCACGCTCATGCCCCCCAGTTTTCACGACCGCCCTGCGTTCGAGAGACCGCACGCCGCGCGTGGTCAGGACTCAGCCACCCGAAGGACGGCGGCTCCGGTCAGTGCGTCGTGGGCGAGCGCCTGCAGGGCGACGTCGGCGGCGGTGAAGGGGAACATCGTCGTGGCCACCTCGATCCCGATCTGCGACGCGACACGAAGGAACTCCTCGCCGTCGCGTCGGGTGTTGGCGGTGACGCTGCGCACCTGCCGCTCCTGGAACAGGTGGGCGTCGTAGTCCAGACCGGGGATCGCGGACAGGTGGATCCCGGCGATCGCCAGCGTGCCGCCCCGATCGAGCGCCGCCAGCGCCGCCGGGACGATCTCACCGGCCGGTGCGAACGTGATGGCCGCGTCGAGACGCTCCGGCGCGTTGTCGAACGTGTCCCCGACCCACGTGGCGCCCAGGTCGGTGGCGAGCTCACGCGCCGCCGCGGAGCGGGTCATGACGTAGACCGTCGCGCCCTCGGCCAGGGCGACCTGGGCGGCGAGGTGGGCTGATGCGCCGAAGCCGTAGATCCCGAGCCGACCACCCGGGGGCAGGGCGGCGCGGCGCAGGGCACGGAACCCGATGATCCCGGCGCACAGGAGCGGCGCCGCCGTCTCGTCGGTGAAGTGCGCCGGGAGCGCGTAGGCGAAGCGTTCGTCGACCACCGCCTGCTCGGCGTAGCCACCGTCGGCATCCCAGCCGGTGAACGACGGCGTCAGGCAGAGGTTCTCGGCTCCTCGCCGGCAGAAGCGGCACTGCCCACAGGTCCGCCGCAACCAGGCGATGCCGACCCGAGCCCCGATGCGGAACCGCCCGGTCCCGGGTCCGCCGGCGTCGACCACGCCGACGATCTCGTGTCCGGGGACGACGTCCACGCCGTGCGGGGCGAGGTCGCCTTCGGCGAGGTGCAGATCGGTCCGGCACACACCGCACGTCATCACCCGCACCCGGATCTCGCCCGGGCCAGGTCGCGGCGGCTCACGCTCGACGAGGGTCAGCGGCGCGGCGTCGATCGGCCCTGGCCGGTGCACCACCCACGCTCTCACCTCGGCCACGTCACGATCGCCGTCACACACCGTGAGCCTTCCACAGAACCGGATCGCCGTCGTCGGACACCGCCATCCCCTCGGCCGGTGACGCAACGGCTGACCGTCGGTACCGGGACCCACGTCCCGAGATCCCGCATCTCGAGGACGGATCGGCGGGCCGGATCGGCGGCTGCCGCAATCGTGCGAGGCTGCGCCGATGCGCACGGACGCGACGACGACCGGGGACGGGCACTGACATGAAGGTCGCCGTGGTCGGGGCCGGCGCGTGGGGGACGACGCTGGCGTCGATCCTCTCGACGGGGGCCGACACGTGGTTGTGGGCGCGCGAGGCCGAGGTGGTCGACTCGATCCGTGCCTCCCGCACCAATGTGCTGTTCCTCGACGACATCGTGCTCCCCCGTCAGCTGCGTGTCTCGGGCGACCTGGATGACGTCGTCGCGGACGCCGACGTCGTCGTCGTGGCGGTCCCCGCGCAGCACGTGAGGGCCACGCTGGGCCAGGCGATCACGGTGATCCCCCACGGTTCGACCATCGTCAGCGCGACCAAGGGGATCGAGCTGTCGACCGGGTTCCGGATGACCGAGGTGCTCGCTGCGGTGCTGCCCGATCACGACCCGTCGGCCATCGGTGTCCTCGCCGGTCCGAACCTCGCTCGGGAGGTGATGGCCGGCCACCCCTCGGCGACGTGTGTGGCGTTCGGCGAACCCAGCCGGGCGGTCGCCGTCCAGTCACTGCTCGGGCGCGAGACCCTTCGCGTGTACACCAGCGACGACGTCGTCGGCTGCGAGATCGGCGGCGCCGCCAAGAACGTCATCGCCATCGCCGCCGGCGTCGCCGACGGCCTCGGGTTCGGGATGAACACGAAGGCTGCGGTCGTGAGCCGTGGGTTGGCCGAGCTGACCCGTCTCGGGGTGGCTGTGGGGGCCCGACCGTTGACGTTCCTCGGCCTGGCCGGGAACGGCGACCTGCTCGCCACGTGCAGCAGCTCGCTCAGCCGCAACCGTTGCCTCGGGGAGGCGCTGGCGATGGGTGCCCCGTTGCCCGCCGCAGGAGATGACGGCCGATCGGTCGCCGAAGGGGTGCAGACGGCGCCGGCCCTGCTGGCGCTGGCGGCCGGAGTCGGCGTCGAGATGCCGATCTCGGCCACCGTCGACGCGTTGCTGCGCGGCGAGCTGCCGATCGGCGATGTGGTCGCGAGGCTCATGCATCGCGACCCGAAGGCCGAGCTCGAAGGACTCGGCATGACGTGATCCGCGCCCGGTCGCGGAGGTCGGCGGGTCTCGGTGTCCGCTCAGCCCTCGCGGGCTCCCTCGCCCGTTCGCAGAGGCCGGAGCGCCGGCACGACGAGCACAGGGCTGCTCGAGTGGGCGAGGACAGCCTCGCTGACCGACCCCAAGGCACCGAGGGAGCCACCGGAGCCACGACGGCCGACGACGACGATGTCGGCGTCGACGCGCGCGGCGACGCGCACCAGCACGTCGGCGGCCGGTCCGTCCTCGCGCCGCACGTCGACCGCGACGTCGTCGACGTCGAACGCGGCGTTCGATCGAGCTGCTGCAACCAGGTCGTCGAGCGCCGGTGCCGGACGGTATCCGCCCTCCTCGAGCAGCCCGACGGCGTGGACGATCACGACGTCGGTCCCGAGCCTCTGGGCCAGCTCGAGCGCAGCCGTCAGCGCCGCTGCCGCCTCGGTCGACATGTCGACACCCACGACCAGCGGGGACCTCGCCATCAGGCTCGGACCCTACCGGACCAACTGGTCATGGCCATTCCGGGGACCTTCGGCCCCGTCGCCAGCGACGACAGCACGTGCGACGCACCGAACGGCCGAGGTTCGAGGGAGTCGGCGACGACGCCGACAGGATGGCGTGATGCGTCACCCCGGGCCAGCTTCAGCCGATGCCGTGCTCGATCACCTCGAACCGGTCGGCGACGTGATCGTGCCGTTGGCCAACGGGGAGCCGGTCGCCGTGCTCGACGCGATCGAGGACAACGCCGACCGGTTCGATGGGCTCCGGGTCCACCAGATGCACGCCCTGCACGATCGGCGGTACCTGCACGCGGCGTTCGGGGACCGGATCCGGCACCGCTCCTACTTCCTGTCCCACGTCACCAGACCGTGTTACGCGGCCGGCACGATCGACCTCGTCCCGTCCAACTTCTCGGAGATGCGCGACCTGCTGCGCGCCGCGACGACGGACCCGCTCGTCGTGGCCGCCGCGTCGCCCATCGACCGGCACGGCTACTTCAGCCTCGGTGTGTCCGCTGACTACACCGCGTCGTTCATCGGACGGGCCCGGTTCTTCCTCGAAGCCAACCGACAGATGCCGCGCACGTTCGGCCGCAACCAGCTGCACATCTCCCAGGTCGTCGGTTGGTGCGAGGTCGACCGGCCACTGCTCGAGGTCGACCCCGCTCCCAGCGCCGACGTCGATGCCCGCATCGCCGGCTACATCGCGGAACGCATCCCCGACGGCGCCACGATCCAGGTCGGCATCGGCGCCATCCCCAACGCGATCCTCGCCGCGCTCGCCGATCACCGTGACCTCGGCGTGCACACCGAGCTCCTGTCCGACGGCGTGGTCGATCTCGTCGAAGCAGGCGTCGTCAACGGGGTTCGCAAGCACCTGAACCGGACCAAGACCGTCGGCACCTTCGCGCTCGGCACCGATCGGCTGCACCGCTTCCTCGACGACAACCCGGCGCTCGAACTGTGGCCGGTCAGCTACGTCAACGATCCTCGGATCATCGCCACCGAGCCCGGGTTCGTGTCGATCAACGCGACCCTGACCGTGGACCTCCTCGGCCAATGCGCCTCGGAGACCATCGCCGGGCGCTACTACTCCTCCAGCGGCGGGCAGGCCGACTTCGCCCGCGGCGCCATGTACTCGCCCGGCGGCCAAGGCTTCGTCGCGCTCCACTCGACGGTCGACGGCGGAAACACCTCCAAGATCTGCCCGACCCTGACCGCCGGCGACGTCGTCACCACCGTCAAGAACACCGTGGACAAGGTCGTGACCGAGTGGGGGGTGGCCGAGCTGCGCGGGCGATCCATCAGCGAGCGCGCCCGCGCGCTCATCGCGATCGCCCACCCTGACCATCGCGACGACCTCCGTCACCACGCGCACCACCTCGGTTACCTGTGACGCCGATCAGGCCACAGAGGGCCTTGCGGCCCTACCGCAGGTGCGACCCGCGGCGGAGACTCGAACCATGAGCGGCTCACCGCCGACCGGCGATGCGGGCGCGCAGGGTCTCGATATCGGGACCTTGCGCGCCCAGATACCGGTGCAAGCCACGGATCAGTCAGGAGACCCGGATGATCGAGCGCTGGACCGCCACCACCTGCGCGTGGTCGCCATGGAGCCGGCGATCGGCCCGGCCCTCGACCGCTTCCACGAGGCGTTGAGCGTCGACACGACACGGAGCCGCTTCCTCGGCGTCCACCCTCACCTCTCCCCCGCCGAGCTGATGCGATTCACACACGTCGACCACGACGAACGAGAAGCGCTGGTCGTGGTCGACCCGCAGGGCGAGGTCGTCGCCGTGGGGCGCTTCGACCGCCTTCCCGACCAGCCATCGCACGCCGAGGTGGCGTTCGTCGTCGCCGACGCCTGGCAACATCGCGGGGTCGGCTCCGCGCTGTTCACCCGGCTCACCGCCCGCGCCTGCGAACTCGGCGTCACCCGCCTGGTCGCCGACACGCTGGCGAGCAACCGGGCGATGCGAACCGTCTTCCGTCACGGTGGCCACCCGGTGCGCGAGGACCTCGGGGCCGGCGTGGTCACCGTCACCATCGAGCTGACACCGTCGTGACGACCGACTCTCCCGTGCGGAGCCGACCGACCCCGGGAGATCGTAGGTCGCCCTCATGGCGGGACGCCGCGTGCGAGGTGGACCTCAGCCCGGTACCGGGAACAGGTCGGCAAGCCACGCGTGCCAGGCCTCGAGCAGCGCCGGCGCCCGGTCCGCCGCGTCGGTCCCGTACAGCCAGAGCCACACGCTGATCCCGGCCTGTCCGTCCTTGCCCTCGACCGCCACCAACGCGGTGCCCGGCCCCGGCTCGTCGACGCGCAGGGTCAGCATGCGGGGCGCGGCTCGCTCGACGGAACCAGCAAGTGCCGTCGGAGCATCCGGCCCGGCGACGACGCGGTCACCCTCGACGGACGTAACCGGGATCCCGAGGGCCCCGGTGAGGGTGGCCCACGCCTGGTCGACCCGCAGTGCCGCCGAGCCCATCGGCTGCACGGCCACGGCGACCTGCCCCGGGAAGTGGCGGCGGTGCAGGAACAGGTTGTACAGGAACATCCGCCAGCCGGCGTCCATGCCGTCGACCTGGTCGTCCCACTCCTCGCCCGACCCGAAACCGCTGTTCACGAGCCGCACCACGCACGTGCCACCGTCGCGGGCCTCCACCAGCCACTCGAAGGCCAGGCCCTCGTCGGCGTCACCGCCGTCGAACACCACCCGGTGCGGCGGGTCCCAGACCCGCACCCGTCCCCGAACCGTCATCGAGTCGCCCGGCCCGAACTGCTGCACCACCTCGCCGCCCTCGTGTTCGTCGACGGTGGTGGGCACGAACCAGCTGCTGATGCCAGGGCCGGTGGCCACCGCGGCCCAGACCTCCTCGGGCATTCCTGGCACCTCCACCTCGAGCTCGATCGAACGGCCCTCGTCGGTCATGTCGCCTCCTCGGGCGCCCGTGAGGTCGGACCTGCCCCGTCGGGCGCCGGGCGAGGGTGGGCGAACACGACGAGGCGCGACCATCGGCCGCGTGGCGCGTGTTCGTCGTGGTAGCGGGCGCCCAGCCTGACGACGGCGTCGGCGAGATCGCGGGTGAACGCCGCCCGCTCGGCCGCGGAACGGAAGCGGATCTCGGTCTCGATCGACAGCGTCGGAAGCGTCTTCCCTGTGGCGTCGGCACGCTTGAGCAAGGTGCCGACCTCGCGGATGGCCCGGGCGCCGAGGGCGAGCAGGTACCGGGCCGACAGCTTGTCCGCGGAGCAGCCGGCGTCGGCGGCTGCCGGGCCGAGCGCGTCGGGCGAGAGCACGTATGCCGCTGCCGAGGCCTGCACGATCCGTTCGGTGCAGCCGCGCCGGGAGCGCACCTCCACCAGCTCGACCAGGCCCTGCGCCTCCAGCGCGCGCACGTGGTAGTTCAGCTTCTGGCGGGGCAGGCCCAGCCGTCCCGCCAGCGTGGTCGCCGATCCCGGCTCGACGAGCTCGGCGAGCACACGCGCCCGCGTGGGCTCCAAGGCCGCGGCTGCCGCGTCCGGACTGTCGATCACCGCCACGTCCAACATGGCATCACGCTCCCATTGGACAACTGCTCTTGTCAAATGATCGCCGGGCCGGTCGACGCCGGTGATCCGGTCGCAGACGAAATGCATGGCGTCCCGG
The DNA here is from genome assembly GCA_040507575.1 of Ilumatobacteraceae bacterium. Classification (GTDB taxonomy): domain Bacteria; phylum Actinomycetota; class Acidimicrobiia; order Acidimicrobiales; family Ilumatobacteraceae; genus JALZMG01. Next base: position 13,022 of record JBEVOM010000250.1, on the reverse strand, counting down.
GCGCTGCGGGTGCATCCTGTCGATGAGGCGGCCGACGTCACCGGGACGGGCGTCGGCGTCGACAGCGCGTCGAGGGAGCTTCGAGGGAGGGGGCGGTCATGTCGTCGTACCCGCAGCGCACCGCAGGGTGCCGGTTCGGCACACCGGTAGGAGGGCTCTGAGGTGGCCTGCCAGACGTTGAGCCTCACGAACGAGGTGTTCGGTCCGTCGATCGCCCCACCCGTCGTCGGCCGCGCGCCGGCGCGCGGCGAATGGGTGGGCGTGGAGGTGCAGGCCACGAACGCCGACGTGACCACGGTGGTCACCGGTGTCAGCGTGCGAACGCGGCTGACCGTGGCCAACCCGCAGGACGCGATGGTGACCGTCACCGTGCCGGTCGGCGGCGGTGCGGAACGCTCCGTGCAGCTCGGGTGGGTCCCACCGGGAGCCGGCGGTCGCACGACGAGCCTCACCGCGGTGCGCTTCGTGAACGCTGACTTCCTCGCGCTGCGGCACTTCGAGAACCCGACCACCGTCACCACCTACGCCGCGACCTACGTCTTCTTCGACCTCCGGCCACGGCCGACGGGCGCGGCGGCGCCCGAGCCGGTCGTCATCGGTCCGTTCGACGTCCCCCTCCAGATCCAGCACCAGTTCAGCCACAGTGCGGCGGGTCAGCTCGCCCTGTTCTGGCGCGACTCGGCCGCCGGCAGCGCGTCCGGGCGCGTCGCCGCGGTGTACCGCACCGATGTCGCGAGGGGTGCGACGGCACAGCCGCTCGTCACCGTCGATGATGCGACCGCCGCCGGCACCGTCGCCTGCCGAGTCGACACGGGCGGCAGCCGCGCGTCACTCGGGCTGTACGACAACGCCCAACGGCAGGGCAACACGGCCGTCGTCCTCACCACCGCATCGCGTCGGCTCGCCGAGGAGCCCACGCCCACGCCCGGCACGTTGAAGCTCAGCCGGCGCACGCTCCAGCTCGCCGCCGGCACGACCACGGCGTCGGTGACCATGACGAACGACGGCCAGGACCTGCTGGAGCTGACGGGCGTGAGCTCATCGTCGGCGACCATCACCGCCTCCACGGCTGTCCCGCTGCCGCGGTGCGTCGCACCCGGCGAGTCCGTGCCCCTGATGGTGACCCGGGCCGGCGTCATGGCAGCGGCTGCGACCGTGACGGTGGCGGCCGTGCCGGTGTCGGCGGCGAACACCATCAGCGTCACCGCGTCAGCAGTCGCCGCCCGTCCGGCGGTGGCCGTCAGCCCCTCGGCTCTCAGCTGGCGGGTCGGGCAGGCCGGGGCGCAGTCCCTCGCCGTGCGCAACGCCGGCAACGTCCCCGTCGACGTGTCGGTCCCGGGGCCAGTCGGTGCCACCGCGTTCGCGTGGGCGGCAGTCCCCGCGACGACGCTGCAGCCCGGGGCCTCACGGCGGGTCGACGTCACATTCACGTCGCCGGGCGCCGGGACCGTCGCCAGCACGTTGACGGTGTCCGCCTTCCTCGTCGGGACGACCACGCCCGTGGCCGGCTTCCCCCTGACCGTGCCGCTCGTCGGCGACGCCGTGGCGAACGTGCCCCCGGGGGCGCTGCAGATCATCAGGATCGTCGCCGATCCACCAGGCAACGACCTCCTGCCCGACGGCGAGTTCGTCGAGATCGCCAACGTGACGGACCGCTCGCTCGACCTCACGGGCTGCCGGATACAGCACACCAGGTTCAGCCCCTCGGGCCAGTCCGGCTTCGGCGATGTGCTGCCGGCCCTCGGCCCCGCCGCATTCGGAGGCGACTCGAGCCTGCCGCCCCGTCGCGACGCAGGTGTCGTTGCGCGCGTGTACACGCGGGCTCGGGTGGCGGGCGACTCGGGCGCGTTCCGCATCTACGCCGGCATGCGCCAAGCCGTGTGGAACAACGATCGGGACACCGGTCGGATCCTCAACGACTTCGGTGAGGAGGTGCACCGCCTGTCGTACGTCGCCACGTTCCCACCTCCGGGGACGGCCCTGCCCACGGGAACCGTCGTCAGCCCGACCGCGGCCCGCCGCCGGCTGCTCGTACGGCGGGTGTTCGTCGACGCGCGGCTCGACTGGAGCTCCGTGTTCCCCGTCCAGGACGGCGATGTCGTGGTGGTCGCAGCCACCGGGACGGCGCGGTTCGACCATTGGGGGCACGTGGCCGGACCAGCCGGGCTGCCCGCCTCTCCGGCCGGTGCGGACGCCCCCCTTCCGGGCGCGCCGTCATGGGGCCTCATCGGAACGCTCGGGGGCGCCCGCCCGTTCTTCGTCGGCGCCGGCACCACGCTGACCGTCAACGTCGACGGAGGCCCGTACATGCTGTCGTTCGGCCCGAACGACAGCGGCTACTCCGACAACGCCGGCGAGTTCGACTGCCGCGTCGAGCTGTACCGCTGACCGACCACGATGTCGCACCGACGAAGGTGGCACGGTGGGTGACCCCGAGTACCTCCTGACGAACGCCCGCGACGAGACGCCCGTGCGATTCGACGCGTTGGAGGAGGCGTTCGACGTCGTGACCGCCGGGCACCTCGCGCGAGTCGGGGTGGCGCCGGGCTGGCGCTGCCTCGAGCTCGGTGCCGGCGGGGGGTCGATCGCATCGTGGTTGGCGACACAGGTCGGGCCGCAGGGTCGAGTCGTCGCCACCGACATCGACATCTCGCGGTCCCGAGCACCCTCGCTCGACCAGCTGGAGGTACGGCGCCACGACCTGGTGACCGACGAACTGCCCACGGGTCCGTGGGACCTCATCCACGAGCGACTGGTGCTGCAACACGTGCCGGCACACCTCGCGGTCCTCGACCGGATCGTCTCCGCGCTCGCGCCGGGCGGGTGGGTCGTCCTGGAGGACTTCGACACGGCCGAGGTCCGTACCACGGACCGCGACGGACCGGATCACGAGTTGATCGCCCGCGTCGCGATCGCGTTCAACGGCCTGTTGGCCGCTCGGGGTGGCGCCAGCAGCTTCGCGGCCAATGCCCGGCGCGAGCTGAGGAACCGTGGCCTCGTCGACACCGGCTCCAGCGGCCATGTCTCGATCGCGTCCGGCGGCACCGGATTCGCTCGCGCCGTCGCCGCCAACACCGCCCAGGTCCGTGCCCAGCTCGAAGCGTCCGGTCTCACCCCGGCCGAGCTCGATCACTTCCTGGCCGTGCTCGACGATCCCGACACGCTCGTCGGGAGCCCCGTGCTGATCTCGACCTGGGGCCGACAGCCGAGCTGACGTGGTCGCGGATGCCCCCCGTCGACCGTCGCGTCGAGCACCTCGGAGAGGGGTTGCGGCACGCGATCGATGTCGGCGGCCGCGTCCGACAGCAGGCGGGCGTACCGCAGCTTGCGTCGCGCGCCGGCACCGATGAAGCGATGGAGTTGGGCGTCCACCGCCTGACCCCGCCACGCCACCTGCTTCTGGAGCGTGACGAAGGAGCCGTGGTCGCCATGACGATCGAGCACGGCGAGCACCCGGTCGACGCCGACGGCGCGGATCAACTCGGCCTCCAGGTCGGGGTCGCACACGAACACCGCCACCGCCAACCCGGAGGCGTCGATCCCGCGGCGCACCTGCGCCACCTCGTCGGCGTCGCACAGCGCGACCAGGCACTGGGTGGCCGACGCGTACGTGGAGAGCACGCCCCGCATCGCGCTGGCACCGCCGATCGGCACCACGGCGATCCGCTCTGTCGTCAGGTCGCGGCCGCATCGTGAAGCGACCGTCTCGACAGCGATCTGGTCGCTGACCCCCTCCACGAGGATCATCGCCACCGGATCCGTCGTCTTCGCCAACGCAGCTCGTAGCCCGTCCGTCGCCGCCGCCGGCCCGTGCACGTAGCCGGCGGGCACGTCTCGCGCCTGTTCGACCTTCACCCGGGACACGCTACGCACCGCCGTGGCGCGGCCGTCGAGCACGACAGCGGTCGTGCCATGTCGCCGGTGAGCGGCATGATCGACCGATGTCGCTGCCGCCGCCGCCGCGGTCGCCGTCGCACGGACCTCCGCCGCCCGTGCCGACCGTGGTGGCCCCCGGACGCACCGGCCCACTGCGCACGATCGGCAACATCCTGTGGCTCGTTCTCGCCGGCGTGTGGATCGCGGTCGCCCATGTCGTGGCCGGCATCGTGCAATGCATCACGATCATCGGCATCCCGTTCGGCATCGCGTCGTTCAAGCTGGCGGGGCTGGCGTTGGTCCCGTTCGGGAACGTCGTCGTGAAGGCAAGCGCACCGCTGGCGCCGAACGCGCGGGTCTACCTCGCCCTGTGACGTCGGGTCGCCGAGGCGCCCACGGACCCGGCGAGCGAACGCGAGCGCCGCGGTTGCCGCCGGCGTCGTGGCTCGAGCGATCTGGGGCGTCGTTGTGCCAGGATTGGGTCGTTCGCTGGCGGCATCGGGGGCGGCATGAACACGGAAGACGTTGTCCGGGCGCACTACCGGCGTGACGATCTGGAGGGCGTGGCGCTGGCGGCGTTGCGCCGGGTCGGGGTCGATGTCGATGCGTTGCGGGTCGAGGACCTCGCCGGCCTCGACCAGCTCCATGCCGGCGCGGCGATCGCCACGGAGCACGTCCTCGACGCGCTCGACCTCTCGGCCGAGATGTCGGTGCTCGACGTCGGCGCCGGTGTCGGGGGCCCGGCCCGCCTCGCCGCGGCGCGCCACGGCTGTCGCGTCACGGGTGTCGACTTGAGCCCGGACTTCGTGGCCGTGGCGAGGAGCCTCACCGACCGTGTCGGTCTCTCCGCGCTGGTGTCGTTCGAGATCGGCTCCGCGCTTGCGCTGCCCGCGGGCGACGCAGCCTTCGATCGGGCGATGCTGAGCCACGTCGGGATGAACATCGCCGACAAGGGCGCAGTGTTCGCCGAGGTGCGGCGGGTTCTCGTGGACGGCGGCCGGTTCGCCGTGTACGAGCAGATGCGAACCGGCGACGGGGACCTCACCTACCCGTTGCCGTGGGCGCATGACGAACAGTCGTCGTTCGTCGAGTGGCGCGAGGAGTACGCGCGGCTGTTGGTCTCGGCCGGGTTCGTCGTCGAGCGCGACGAGAGCCTCGCGCCGTTCCTTGCAGCCTCGGGGCCGCCGCGGCAAGAGGGGCTCACGCCAGCGGACCTGTTCGGTGCCGGCTTCGACGAGCGCATCGGGAACAACCTCGCCGCTACGTTCGCTGGGATCCTCAGCCCCGTGCTGATCGTGGCCCGGGCAGTGTGACAGTCGGAGTCTTCGGGGGTGAGATGAACGGCAACTCGTTGCGTGAGGCGACCCGGCCGGTCTGCGATGCGGCGAGGAGCCACGCCGACGAGACCGAGGCCGGCCGACGCCTGGCGCCTGACGTGGTCGAGGTGTTCGAGGCATCCGGACTGGGGGCGGCGTTGGCTCCGCCGGCGATCGGCGGGTCGGGCGAGGACCTGCGATCGGTGCTGGAGGCGATCGAGGCCATCTCGGTCGCCGACGCCTCCGCGGGCTGGTGCAGTGCGATCGGGATGGGTTCGAACTATCTCGCCGCGCTCGTGCCGGAGGGGACGGCACGAGCACTGTTCCGGGACCTGCGCAAGGGCGGCGCCGGACCGTTCGCGCCGGGATCGATGACGATGCCGAACGACAGCGGGGGTGTGCACGTCGCGGGGCGGTGGTCGTATGCCAGCAACTGCCAGCAGGCCGGGGTGCTCGCCGCCGGGGTGGTGCTGTGCGACGCCGCCGGCCCGATCGTCGGACCGGGTGGTGTCGAGCTCGGCCTGGCCTTCCTCGGCGCCGATGACTTCTCGGTCGTGGAGTGCTGGAACATGGACGGGCTGCGCGGGACCGGCAGCCACGACGTCGTTGCCGAGCTCGATCTGGATGCCGATCGGGTGGCGTCGCTGTGGACGCCGAAGTGGCCGGACGAGGCGCTCTTCCGACTGCGCACGTTCGACGTGCTGGGGCCGTGCCTGGCGATGGTGCCGCTCGGCATCGGACGCGCTGCGCTCGACGTGCTCCGGGCCAAGACCGTCGTCGACGCCGCCGGTGAGCCGAGGCCTGGTCCCCGCCAACGCCTGGCCGACGACCCGATCGCCCAGCTGCGCGTCGGCCAGGCCGAGCTCCAGCTCGCGACCGCCCGGACGATGTTGCTCGATCTCGTCGGCGAGGCCGTGGACGCGGGCGCCGGTGGCGACGAGCCGTCGCGGCGGACGAGTGCGTTGATCGGGTTGGCCTGTGGGCAGGCGCTGACCGCCGGGCGCGACGCGGTCCAGACGACGACCGAGCTGCTCGGGTCGAGCGCCGTCCGTGACGACTCACCGGTGAACCGGCTCCGCCGCGATGTGACGGCTGCAGGCACGCACGTCATGTTCAGCCACCACCTGCGGATCGGCCTCGGCCGTGAGCTCGCCGGGCTCCCCACATCGGCATTCCCGTTCCTGCCCGTCGTCGACACCTGACTGCGGACGCCGCCCGGCGACTGGGTCGCCGCCGCGGACCGGTCATCTCGTTTCGGTCCGGATGTTGGTCGCACGTGCGACCGATATCCGGACCGAAACACTCAGCGGACGAGGCCCATGTCCGCGGTCTCCTCGACGAGCGCCACGAGCGCCTGCTCGTCGAGGTCGGCGAGCTTCTTGAACCGCACGCAGGCCTTGCCGATGCTGGCCTTCGGGAGCCGGTCGACGTACCGCTCGGCGACGTAGCCCTCCGCGTCGGCGGCGAAGCAGTACAGCGAGATGTACGAGGCGTTGCTGGCGATCGAGAGCTTGCAGGCGTCGCCCTCGCGGCCGCTCGCGTAGCGGTAGTGGAACGGTCCGTAGCCGAGCAGGCCGCCCATGATGACCGGCTCGAGCGTCGGTGCGTGCGCGCGGATCAGCGCGTCGAGTGCGGCGATGTCGCCACGGCGCTTGTCGTCCACCGCAGCGATGTACTCGGCCGGGGTCGTGACGTCCAGCTGGCCCTTCATCTTCATCGCGTCCTCCGAGACTCGGCATCACCAGACCGGCAGCGACCGTCGGCCTGCCCATCGGTGATTCTGTCCGAACTCGGTCGGCACGTCCACGAGCTCACGCCGCGCCGACGCCGGCGGCAGCGTTCAGGTGCCGATCTTGCCGCCGTCGTCCTTCGTGATCACGAGGCACGACGAGCGCGGCCGTCCACCGGCCGGCCCCTCAGGCCACGAGCTGTAGCGCTTCGGGTTGGCCGGGTCGTTGCTGCCCGACGGCGCCTCGCCGGGATGCTGGATGCCGACGAACATCGCTCGCTCATCGGGTGTCACGAACACGCCGGTGATCTCACTCACGTTCGGGCCGACGAGGAAGCGGCGGGTCTCCTTCGTTCGCGGGTCGGCGCACAGCATCTGGTTGTTGCCGAACCCGGCGTAGGCGCCGCTGTTGATCGTGCTGCCCGACACGTCGGTCTGGATCCACAACCGGCCGCTCGGCGCGATGTAGATCCCGTCGGGCGACCCGTACTTGTCGCCGGCGATGTCCGAGCCGTCCTCGGGGACGGGCTGCGCCGGATCGGGATCGCCGCCTTTGGCGAAGATGTCCCACCAGAACGTCGGTTCGGTGAAGTCACGCTCGTAGGACCACCGCAGCACGTGGCCGTAGACGTTGCTCGGCCGCGGGTCGGGGCCGTCGACGCCCGGGTTCGGCAGGCCCGTGCGCGGGTTCGTCCCGACGGTGCCGCGAGCACTGTTGTTCGTCAGCGTGGCGAACGCCGCCTTCTGGCTCGGCAGCGTGTCGATCCACTCCGGACGGTCCATCGGTGTGGCGCCGGCCAGGTCCGCGGCCGTGCGGGTGTTGACGAGGATGTCGTTCAGCGACCACCCGGCGAGGGCCGGGTTGTCGGGCGTCAACGGGAGCCACTCGCCGGTGCCGTCGTCGGAGAACCAGGCGACGTACAGCACGCCGTCGTCGAGCGGGTTGATCCCGGCGTCGAGCGCCTGGCGCCACGGCCGGTTCGACACGTACCGGTAGATGTACTCGAACTGCTCGTCGTCACCCGAGTAGACGACGACCCGGCCGTCGCGAGCCTCCTGCACCCAGGCGCCCTCGTGCTTGAAGCGTCCAAGAGCGCTGCGCTTGACCGGTGTGGACGTCGGATCCCACGGATCGATCTCGACGACGAACCCGAAGCGGTTCGGCTCGTTCGGCTCGGCGTCGACGGAGAACCGGGTGTCGGTCGTGTGCCACAGGTATCCGGCGCCGCTCGCCGTGATGCCGTAGCGACGCTCCACCTGCGTCTGGGTGCCGGTGCGGCGGAAGTGGCCGTTGAAGTTCTCCTCGCACGCCAGGTACGTGCCCCACGGCGTGAAGCCCATCGCACAGTTGTTGAACGTGCCCAGCACGTGCGTCCCGGTCGGGTCGGCGGACGTCATGAGGCGTTCGTCGGGCACTTCGGCGAGCGGGCCACCGACCTGCGTCGTCAGAAGACGGTCCTCACCGCCCGCCACGACACTGGCAGGGCCCCGGAGACGACGAGGTGGCGCGAGGACGAACGGTGGGTGACTTCACCGGAAACTCGGCATGGGCCGGTCCAGGTCAGGCGCGCGGCGCGATGAGCTCGAGGCCGGTGGCGCGGCCGGCGTCCGAGATGTGGAGCCGCCACGCCGCGCCCTTCGTCATCAGCGTGGCGCGCCGGAGACCCGTGCTCCGCACGAGTCGGCGGAGGTCGTCGGTGCGCAGCAGTGGTCGCATCAGCTCGCCGTGGGTGCACAACACGCTGTCGTCGAACGCGGGATGGCCGAAGCACGTGACGATCCGTGACGAGTGCCCGTCGGGCCCGAGCTCGTCCCACAGCTCGATGGGCACGTGCACGGCGTCGGCCAGCGGCGTGACCGTCTGGACGCACCGAGTCGTCGGGCTGCTGATGACGCGGCGGACCGCGTACGGCGCGAGCAGCGACGCGAGATCGTCGGCGTGCCGCTGACCGAGCGGGTCGAGTGGCCGGAGACGGTCGGGCCCATCCCATGTGCGCTTGTCCCCGGCGCGGGCATGCCGCACGATCGTGATCCACATCAGCGAACGTCGAGGGCAGGACGGGAACGACACATGGTGAGACCTCGCGACGCCCGGACGGTAGCGGGTGCAGCGATGTGGACGCCCGATCCCGCGCGACCGTCCGATCCCTGGGCCGTCAGCTGCCGGCGGTTGCGGCGCCGATGTCGGGGTTGTCGGTGAAGAACCCGTCCATGCCGGCGGCCAGGAACACGTTGATCTCGCCGGCGAGATCGCCGGTCGCGTTCGGATCGGCGCTCGACCGGAACGACGCCGGCAGGAACTGGTTCTCCCGGCGGAACGTCCAGCCGTGAACGTCGAGGCCGGCGCGATGGGCATCACGGACCACCCGGGTGGGGGCGGCCAGGTTGCCGGTCGCATCGCGGGGGATCATCACGTCCTTGCAGAGCCCGACGCCGTCGGCGTACGTCGCGATGTCGGCCAGACCGGCTGGCTTGACGAGGTCGGCGTACGTGCCGGTGTCACCGGCGGCGACGAGGTCGTACGGGGCCCCCGAGCAGTTGATGAGCTGGGCGATCGGCACCTCGGTCATCCCGTCGAGCTGGCGCGGTTGGCCGTCTCGAAGCTCTGGATGAACACCGGCGAGCGGGCGTCCCCGTACCCGTTGGCCTCCAGCACCCGGACCAGCTCCTCCTCCATCGACAGTCCGATGCCGTCGAAGTACGTCGGGTGCTTCGTCTCCGGATAGACGCCGACGGCCCGACCGTCACATGTCCGGGAGTGCCGCGCCAGGTCCACCACCTCGTCGAACGTCGGGATCGGGTACAGCCCGTCGAACGTCGCGTTCGCCGGTCGCACCGCGGGGATGCGTTCCTTGGCCCGCAACGTGCGCAGCTCGGCCAACGTGAAGTCCTCGGTGAACCACCCGGTCAACGACACGCCGTCGATCACCTTGTTGGTGCGGCGAGCGGTGAACTCGGGGCGCGTAGCGACATCCGTGGTGCCGCCGATCTCGTTCTCGTGACGGGCGACGAGCACGCCGTCCTTGGTGGACACGAGGTCGGGTTCGATGTAGTCGGCGCACATCGTGATCGCCGTCTCGTACGACGCCAGCGTGTGCTCGGGGCGATAGCCGCTGGCGCCACGGTGGCCGACGAGCAGCGGGTCGTTCGAGGCCGGCGGGCCGACGGGCCGCCGGACGAGGTCGATCACGACCATCTCGGTGTCGTCGGGCGTACCCGGCACTCGGCCGTTGCTGCCGGGGTAGTTGTTGTCATTGGCGATCAGCAGGCGTCCGTCGGCCAGTTGGAGCACGGTCTCGAACGACTGCACGGCGAACGCGAAGTGGTCGGCGACGCCGTAGGCGCCCGGCGACTGGTCCATCCCGATCTCACCCGGGTTGGCGATGCGCAGGGAGTCGACGACGAGCTCCTTGGTGACGAAGCCGTCGGCGTCGGTCGTCCCGAGGTCGACGGCATAGAGCCGCTTGATCACGCGGACCCTCGAAGTCGTCGCGCTCGACGAGGAGCCGGCCGTCGGGCATCGTGAACGCGTCACCGATGACGTCGTCGTCGGTGTCGGTCTCGTACTCCCACGTCCGGCCGGTGTAGGTCTCGGTGACCACGTCGAACTCGTAGACGAAGCGACGGCGCGCCACCGGGTCGTCCACGAAGGAGCCCTCGACGATCGGGTACAGGGTGCGCCCGTTCCGGGCGATCGCCATCGCCTCGAAGCCCCGGCTGGAGCGGATCAGGGGCACCTCCCCGGGCTGCAGGTAGGGGTTGGCAGGCGACTTGCCGTCGGGGAACTCGACCGGTGCCGACAGCAGCTTCCCGGTGGCATCGACGTGGAGGAGGAACGGCCCGAACTCCTCGCCGATCCAGAAGCTGCCGTCGCGGGCCCGCACGATCGACTCGATGTCGAAGTCTCCGCCGGTGAGCAGCCGCTCGGGGGTCGCGCCGTTGACGATCGGGAACGGGATCTGCCCGTCTGGGTCGCGCAGCGAGATGAACTCGCCCACGCCGATCGCCCCGGACGTCCAGTCCGGCGTCACGTGGTAGAGCCGTAGCAGGAAGTCGAGCGAGTTGGCCTTCGCCCCGAAGCCGTTGTCCGGCATCGCCCAGAACGTGCCGTCGCCGTTGTCGACCATGCCAGAGAAGCCTGGGATGACCTGGCCGCGGAACGGCCCGTGGCGACCGTTGGCCGGCGTGACGAGCGCGCCCGACGGGGGGCCAGGAGCGATGAAGTCGGCCGACAGGGTCGCCCGGGCGACGACGGTCGGCACCGTGTTGCGAGGTGCCGCGGCCTGGGCCGACGGGCCGGGAGGGCCGGTGGAGCCGACGGCGACGGCCGTGGCGGCGATGCCGAGGGCGGCGAGGAGGCGGAGCGGGCGGCGCATGCCGCGATGAAAGACGCTCGCATCGAAGGGGCCGCCGAGTCGGGAGGGCCGCGCTCAGAGCACGCCGGCGCCCGTGGGTGCGCCGCCGGCAGGCACGACATCGCGCCGCGCGAGGACCTGCTCGTGCGCTCCACCGGACGGGCTCATGGCCTCCATCGACCGTCCGCCACCTCACCCGCTCGGTGCTCGACTCGTGCGACGGCGCCTCCGGGACGACGCTCTGTTCGTGCTCATCGACATCCGCGGGCACGGGGGGAGATGAGCGCCATCGGCGCCGAACTGCACATCGAGCCCGTCGGCCCCGACAACGCCCGCCACCTCGACACCCTCTTCGCCTCTGGCGATCCGCGGACGTGCCAGTGCGCGTTCCTGCGCCTCACCAGCGCCGAGTGGTCGGCGTCGACCCGGGAGGACAACCGCCGCCTCCATCGTGCGGCCATCAAGGCGGCGGCAGGTGATGGTCGGGCCGCCGGCCTGATCGCCCTGCGCGGCGAGGTCCCCGTCGGCTGGGTCAGCTTCGACGAACGGGATGCCTACCGACGCCTCGACGCGACGCCATTGCTGCGTCGCATCGACGACCGGCCGCTGTGGTCGGTCGTCTGCTTCGTCGTCGCCGCGTCGGCCCGCCGCACCGGGATCGCCGCGCACCTCCTCGACGCCACCCTCGCCTACGCTCGCGCCCACGGCGTGCGCCTGCTGGAGGCCTACCCGGTGGACACGACGGCCCCCGGCCGGACCAAGCGGTCGTCGTCGGATCTGTGGCGCAGCACGGTACCGATGTTCGAGCGTGCCGGCTTCACCGTTGTCGAGGTGCGCCGGCTGACGGGCGGCACGCTCATGGCGGACGAACTGCTGGCCGAGCAGGAGTCGAGGATGACGCGATGCCGGTCGAGCAGCACCATAGGGTGACGGCCGATGAACCGTTCGGCACCGATGAGATCGCGCCGGTGAGTGCGGGACTGCTGACGCACGACGGACTGCACCGGCACGCGGAGTCCTAGACCGGTGGACAACGAAGCGCTGTGGGAGCAACACGCCGAGTGGTGGCAACGCGAGTTCACTGGCGGCACCGACGCCGAATACGAGGACCAGATACTCCCGCTGGTGACGCGACATGTCCGCGGCGCTCGACGCGTGCTCGACATCGGGTGCGGCGAGGGGCAGGTCGCTCGGCGCATCGCCAGTCTCGGTGCGCAGGTGGTCGGACTCGACCCGACGCCGTCCCAGATCGTCGTCGCACGACACCGCGCCGGTGGACCCGCCTATGCGCGGGCACGCGCCGAGGCACTGCCGTGTCGCAGCGCGGCGTTCGACACCGTCGTGCTGTGCCTCGCGATCGAACACGTGGACGCGTTCGAGACCGCTCTTCGCGAAGTGTCGCGGGTGCTCGAGCCGGGCGGCCGGTTCGTGCTGCTGTTGTGCCATCCGTTGCTCCAGGCCCCGGGTAGCGGCTGGGTCGAGGACGAGACCGTCGGAGAGCACTACTGGCGCATCGGGGCGTACCTCGATGACGACACGGTCGTGGACACGGTCGCGCCGGGTGTCGACTTGATGTTCATCCATCGTCCGCTCAGCCGCTACGTCCATGCGATGGGCGAGGTCGGCCTCCTGATCGACGACATGGAGGAGCCGCCACCTCCCGCCCGCCTGCTCGCGGAGGCGTGGCCGCACGCCGAGGCTGCAACGATCCCACGCGGGCTCCTCCTGCGCGCCCGGCGTGCGGCT
>JBEVOM010000249.1:0-3510 GCA_040507575.1 Ilumatobacteraceae bacterium | reverse complement strand
AGCGTGGATTGGGGCACGGCAAGTTCTTCCCGGCCCAACCCGCCGGCGGGATCGCCTACCTCAAGGCGCTCGCGGGACCGATCCCCGACTTCCGCTTTTGTCCCACCGGGGGCATCGACCTAGCCGGTGCCCCGGACTTTCTCGCCCTGCCCAACGTCGCCTGCGTCGGCGGCTCGTGGATCACCCCGCAAGACGCCGTGGCCGCCGGCGATTGGGGCCGGATCGAGACGCTGGCCCGCGAGGCTGCGCAACTCGGCACAACCTGAGCCCGCTGACCATGTTCCTGCCGCAGATAGGGAATTCCACCGGTGTGGACCTGAACCTATATGTGGTGTCCCTGATCTCCGGCAATGGGCCGGGACGGCATGCTGCTCAGCCGGGTGGTCTATGACGCGACGCCGTCGGCCGCTGGACAACGAACGGCGATCTGTTGCAGCCGAAAGATTCCCCCGACCACGAAAGTGCGGTGAACACAATGGCCGTCGACGCCGACGCCCAGCAACAACCAGTTCTTGTCATCATGGGAGTGTCCGGGTCGGGAAAGTCCACGGTCGCAGCGATTCTCGCAGGCCAGCTGGGCTGGGACCTGCAGGAGGGCGACGACCTGCACCCCAAGACGAACGTCGACAAGATGGCCGCCGGCATCGCGCTGACCGACGACGACCGCTGGCCCTGGCTGGACCGGGTCGCCGACTGGATCCGCGACCACACCATGGCGCGGGTCCCGGGCATCATCACCTGCTCGGCGCTCAAACGGGTTTACCGCGACCGCTTGCGCGGGGAGCACGTGGTATTCGTCCATATCGCTGGATCGAAGGACAGTATCGGCAAACGGCTCGCCGCCCGCACCGACCATTTCATGCCGACGTCGCTGCTCGACTCGCAGTTCGCCACGCTGGAACCACCTGATCGGGACGAGAACGCGCTCGAGGTCGCCATCGGCCGCAAACCCGCCGATGAGGCCGCCGAAATCATCCGGCGGCTGCACCTGCACCCCGAAACCGGGCCGTCGGCCCCGGGATCGACCGACGCCGCCGACCAAGACGAACACGGGTTGCTGGTGATGTTGCGTGCCGAACTCTCGGATGAGGACGTCGACGCCGTGGCCCAGTCCATCGAGGAGGTGTCTGGGGTCGTCGCAGTCCGACGCTACGTCGCAGACCCGGGCGGTCGCGCCGCGGGTCGTGTCCCAGCCACGGTGTAAATGACGACGGACGTAGGTTCCTTCAAGAGCTACCAACTCAGCGAAGGAAGGACTACGCCCGTGTCAGCACGAGTATCACCCACGGACCGGATCCGTGGCGAGATCGACGCCTTGTTCGACGGGTCGCGTGACCTATCGGAGGTCATCGAGGACGTCGCCCGGTTGGGTGCCCGGTTGATCATCCAGACCGCGGTGGAGGCCGAGGTTGATGTGTTCTTGGGTCGGGCCCGCTACCAACGAGCCGCCGAGTGTCCGGATGCCCGGGCGGGCAGTCGTAACGGCTTCTGCGAGTCGACGATCAAGACCACGGCCGGGCCGGTAACGGTGGCACGGCCGAAGCTGCGTGGCACCACCGAGGCGTTCGCCTCGACGCTGTTCGGCACGTCGGTGACGAAGTCCAACGCGTTGGAGTCGCTGGTGATCGCCGGGTTCGTGCGCGGCCTGTCGGTGCGCGATGTGGAGGACACTCTGGCCGACGCGCTCGGCGCGGAGGCGGCGCTGTCCAAGTCGACGGTCTCGCGGGTGTGCCGGGCGATCGGCGATGAGTTCACGCAGTGGTCGGCGCGGCGGCTGGACGAGCTGGAGTTGGACTACCTGTTCTTGGACGCCAGCATGTTCAAGATGCACGCCGGTGCCCGTGCCGAGCCTGTGCTGGCGGCGTGGGGCATCACCACCGAAGGCGCGCCGGTGTTCGTGGCCTTGACGGCAGGCGGATCGGAGTCCACCGACGCCTGGGGTGACTTCCTCGACGAGCTGGTCGGCCGCGGGTTGCGCCCGCCGTTGCTGGTCATCAGCGACGGCGCTGCCGGGCTGATCAACGCCGCCGAGACCGCGCTGCCCCGTTCACTGCGGCAGCGTTGCCTCATTCACCGCTGTCGCAACGTGCTTGCCAAGGTGCCGGCCGAGGCACAGCGCGAGCTGCGCGACGCGTACTGGGCGACCTTTGACACCGAGGATCTCATCGCCGCCGGACTGCAGCCCGGGCCGGGACTGGTGGCCGCCGTGCAGCGGCGCATCGACGCCTTCGCCGAGAAGTACGGCCGCGCCTACCCGGCGGCGGTCAAGTGCCTGCTCACCGATCGCGACCAGCTGACCAGTTACCTGCGTTTCCCGGTCGAGCACCACCGCCGAATCCGGCACTCCAACTTCATCGAACGCACCTTCGGGGAGACCCGCCGGCGGGTGAAGGTGATCGGCCGGCTGCCCGGCGAAGCGAGCTGCTTGAACCTCGTGTGGGCCGTACTCGACCGCGCCTCCCGCGGCTGGCGCGGCATGACGATGGCCCCGACCGGCACCCGGCTGCTCAACGACATACGCCACCAACTACTCGACTCACCGACGCCGTTACGACCCACCGACACCACCAAGATCACCGGCGACGAAACCGTCGGAGCCGTCGCCTAACATGACCACCGAGGAACCGAGTCGGTCGTCATTTACACCGACGTTGGGACGCAACCCTCGATACGGCGGCGCAAGATGAGGGCGCCTAGAGCGAGCACGAGCGGCCGACATAGTCCACGACGTCGGGGTGCTCGCCGACGATCCAAGACACCCGGCATGCCATATCAGCTACCGAATCTGCAGGCGGCTCGGGAATTGGCGCTGCGATCGCCCGCGCCGCTGGCGCTGCGCTCAGGAAGCCTGCGAGACGCCAGGAGCGGAGGGCCTCTGGGCCGCCATTTTGATACCCCACGCTGGTCGCGGCCGCCGGTTCGCCCTGAAGCAATTGCGGTCCTTGGCGGAACGGAACGGATTTCCCGTCCGAAAAGCGTGAACAGTCGCCAAGATGGTCGCTATGACGCGCTGGCATCCGCTCGAACCCGCTGATGACGAGTTCTTCGCCTCTGCTCCCCATGTCTTCCGCTATCAGAAGCGGTTCGCCGCGACACCCGAGCAGGTCTGGGAATCGCTAACCTCCGACGTTTCGATCGCGGCGTGGAGTCCAGCGATCAAAGAGGTCAACTGGACCTCGCCACGTCCGTTCGGCGTCGGCACCACCCGCGAAGTGGTGGCGCCCGGCGGATCAACGATGCGCGAGCGCTACTTCCGATGGGATGAGGGCAAGAGCCACGCGTTCTACGTTTACGAGTCCGCGCTGCCGATCTTCAAGCGCTTCGCCGAGGACTACGTCGTCGAACCCGACGGAGCTGAAACGTTGTTCACGTGGACGGTGGCGATCGAGCCGAAGAACGCGTTCAGGCTTCCACTGAAGGTACTGGCGCCAGTACTCAAGGCGGGCTTTGGACAGATACCAAGTGGCGGCCAGCGCTACTTCGCCAAACGAAGCTGATTAGCAGCATGGC
>JBEVOM010000184.1:0-9479 GCA_040507575.1 Ilumatobacteraceae bacterium | reverse complement strand
GCAGGCGCACGAACGAGCCGACGCTGACCGCCTCCTCGACGAGTGCCGTGATGAGGTGCGGCGTGGACACCGCCACGTCCACCCCCCACAGGTCGTTGAACATCCACTCGTTCTTCGGGTTGTTCACGCGGGCGACGACGCGGGGCACGCCGAACTCCTGCTTGGCCAGCAGCGACACCACGAGGTTGTCCTCGTCGTCGCCGGTCACCGCGGCGACCACGTCGGCCCGCTCGACGCCAGCCCCGGCGAGCGCGTCGAGCTCGCAGGCGTCCCCGTCGTACCACGTGACCCCGACCGGCTCGCCGGAACGGGCGGCCTGGTTGATGACACCCTTGTCGTTGTCGAGGATCGTCACGTCGTGACCGGCCCCGTGCAGCTGCTCGGCGATGAACCGGCCGACACTGCCGCCTCCGGCGATGACCACGCGCACGTCAGTGTCCCTTCTTCGGCGGCGCCAGGAGCGCGGCGTCGACATCGGTCAGCCGCGCCGTCTCGGCCGCGAGGTACAGCACGTCGCCGGCCTGGGCGACGGTGCGCGAGGTCGGGATCGTCGCCGCCCCCATCCGGTTGATCGCCACGATGCGGGCCCCGATGGCTTCTTCGACCTCGGTCAGCGGATGGCCGGCCCATCCGTCACCGAGCGACCGGTCGATGAGGCAGACCTTGGCCGTCGGGTCGGTCCACTCGGCCGGGCGGGCGTCGGGGATCAGCCGCCGCAGCACCTGGTCCGTCGTCCACGCGACGGTCGCCACCGTCATGATCCCCAGGCGCTGGTAGATCACGGCCCGGCGAGGGTCGTAGATGCGGGCGACGACCTGGTCGATGCCGAAGTTCTCCCGCGCCACCCGGGCCACGAGGATGTTCGAGTTGTCGCCGCTCGTGACGGCGGCGAGCGCCCCGGCCTCCTCGACACCCGCTTCGATCAGCCGGTCGCGGTCGAAGCCGATGCCTTGCACGGTGCGACCGCCGAAGTCCGCTCCGAGCCTGAGGAACGACTCGGGGCGGCGGTCGATGATGGCGACGGAGTGCCCGTCGACGGTGAGGGCGCGGGCGAGCGAGGATCCGACCCGACCGCAGCCGACGATGACGACGTGCACGTTGGCGGAGTGTAAGACCGTCCCGATCGCCCGCGCTCATGCGGGTCGTCGCCCGGACCGCCGCGTAGGGTCCGGGCCCGTATGGTGTCGCTCGCCAAACGGATCTTGATCGGTCGGCCGATCGCGACGTCGGAGGAGGGGCACCAACGCCTCCGGAAGCGGATCGCGCTGCCGATCTTCGCGTCGGACGCCATCTCGTCGACGGCGTACGCGACGGACGAGATCGTGCTGGTGCTCGTGGCCCAGGCCGGCATCGGCGTCGCCGCCTTCAGCAAGCTCGTCCCGATCGCCATCATCGTCTCGATCCTGCTGGTCATCGTCGTGCTGTCGTACCGGCAGACCATCTACGCCTATCCGTCGGGTGGCGGCGCGTACGTCGTGTCGCGGGAGAACCTCGGCGAGCTGCCGTCACTCGTGGCCGGGGCCTCGCTGATGACCGACTACATCCTGACGGTCGCCGTGTCCGTGGCCGGCGGAGTCCTGGCCATCCAGTCGGCCTTCGGCTTCGACGCCAAGTGGCGGGTGCCCCTGTGCCTGCTGCTGATCGCCGTGATGACCGTGGCCAACCTGCGCGGCCTGAAGGAGTCCGGCTCCCTGTTCGCGCCGCCCACGTACCTCTACATCGTGATGCTGATGTTGCTGATCGTGGTCGGGTGCTACCGCATCTTCGTCAAGGACCTCGGTCCGATCCCGTTGGACTCGCTGTCCGAAGACGCCCGCGAGCTGGCCGAGGGAGGCAAGGCGCTCGGCCTCATGATGCTCCTCCGGGCGTTCTCGTCGGGCGCCGTCGCCCTGTCCGGCGTGGAGGCCGTGTCCAACGGTGTGCCGGCGTTCCGCAAGCCGTCGTCACGCAACGCCGCGACGACCCTCGCGATCATGGCGGGCATCCTCGGTGTCTGCTTCATCGGTGTCTCGGTGCTGGCGTCACACCTCCACCCGCTGCGGGGAGAGGAGGACGCCACCGGCATCGCCTTGATGGCCGAGTACATCTACAACGGCAAGGGCGTCCTGTTCTGGATCACCCAGTTGGCCACGTTCGCCATCCTCATCCTCGCGGCCAACACGGCGTACCAGGGGTTCCCCGGCCTGTCGTCGATCATCGCCCGGGACGGCTACCTCCCGCGCCAGCTGGCCAACCGCGGGGACAAGCTCGTGTTCTCCAACGGGATCATCTTCCTCGCCGTCACCGCCGGCGTCCTGGTCATCGTCTTCAAGGGCAACATCTCCGCCCTCATCCCGCTGTACGCGTTCGGGGTGTTCACGGGCTTCACGCTGAGCCAGGCCGGGATGATCGTCCACCACCGACGGCTGCGCGAGGGCCGGTGGCGGGTGTCGCTGGTGATCAACGCCGTCGGCTGCGTGGCGACGGGGATCGTGGCGATCGTGGTCGTCGTCTCCAAGTTCACCGAGGGTGCGTGGATCCCGGCCTTCCTCATCCCGGCGCTCGTCGTGGGGTTCCGCGTGATCTCCAAGCACTACCGCCACGTCAGCGAAGCGGTGACGATCGCCGAGCCGTACAAGAACAAGCGCGAGACGCACCTCGTGATCGTGCTCGTCGGCTCCGTCCACCGCGGCGTGATCGAGGCCGTCCGCTACGCCAGGTCCCTCGCCCCCGAGCGGCTGATCGCCGTCTCGGTCGTGACGAACGCCGAGGAGCAGGAGCGCCTCGTCGACCAGTGGACGCAGTTCGAGATGCCGATCCCCTTGCACACGATCTCCTCGCCGTACCGCGAGCTGACCCAGCCGCTGCTCGAGTACCTCGACGAGCTCGACGCCGAGAGCCCCGACGACATCATCACCGTGGTCATCCCCGAGTTCGTGACGCAGTGGAAGACGCAGTGGCTGCACAACCAGTCGGCGTTCGCGCTCAAGGCCCGCCTGCTCTACCGCCCGAACACGGTCGTGACGTCGGTGCCCGTGCTCGTCGACGCCGAGGAATAGCAGGCAAAGTGGGCTGCGGGCCGTGCGCTCGGGCAGAATGACCGCCGATGCAGTTCTGGAAGCCGCACGCCCTGGCCCAACCGGCTACTGATCAACTCGACCTGCGCACGGGCGACAAGGTCGAGGCGATCATCGACCTGCCGGGCGTGGCCGTCGGCACGACGGGCAAGGTGATCCTCGCCAACGGCTTCAACTGGCAGCGCTACCGCGTGCTGTTCACCGACGGCACGGAGCTCGGTGACCTCGACCAGCGCCACATCGAGCCGATCGGCCGGGCGGCCAAGCGCCTCGCCAAGGCCGCCGCCCGCGCCGCCCGCTGACCGCCGCGCCCCGGCGTGCACGTCGAGAGTTGTGTAGGGTGCGCCGAGTAGCACGACAGGGAATCGGGGGGCGATGACCACGTACGAGACTGCAGATCAGCCGACGGACCGGGGCACGAGCGACCCGTCGTCAGGCTGTCCGATCGCCAACTTCACCGACGTCAACCGCGGCGCCACGGAGGCGCTCTGGCACTTCGACAACTGGGACAAGCTGCGCGAGGACGCACCGATGTACTTCGGTGACGCCAACGGTCACGAGTTCTGGACGCTCACCCGGATGGCCGACATCCGCAAGACGTTCCAGGATCCGCACCTGTTCTCGAACTCGGCGGTCGTCCCGTCGGACCCCGAGCCGCCCTACATGTGGATCCCCGAGATGCTCGATCCGCCGGTGCACACCAAGTGGCGCCAGCTGCTCGGCCCGCACTTCTCCCCCGCCGCCGTCGCATCGCTCGAGCCGCGTGTCCGGGAGCTCATGGACGAGCTCATGGACGAGATCGCCCCCCTCGGGAAGTGCGACTTCGTGCAGGACGTCGCCCTCCGATATCCCAACGTGATCTTCATGGAGATCATGGGCCTTCCCGTCGAGGACGCCGCGCTCTTCCAGGAGTGGGAGACTGACATCCTCCACCGCGGCTACGCGGACAACGCCGGCGACATCGCGCTCAAGGCGATGCAGGAGGTCATGGCCTACTTCGGGAAGATGATCGAGGATCGCCGGCAGACCCCGCGTGATGACCTCGTCAGCGACGCGCTGACGTGGGAGATCGACGGCGAGAAGATCCCCGAGGGCGACCTGCTGGCGCTGTGCCTGTTGCTCTTCATGGCCGGTCTCGACACGGTCGCCCAGCAGCTGTCGTACACGTTCATGCACCTCGCCAACCACGACGAGGACCGCCGCCGGATCGCCGAGGATCCGTCGCTGATCCCGCTGATGATGGAGGAGTCGCTGCGGTACTACTCGTTCGTCACGCCGAGCCGCAAGGTGATGGCCGACATCGAGGTCCTCGGATGCCCGGTCAACAAGGGCCAGATGGTCCACCTCCCCCTGGTCTCGGCCAACCGTGACAGCCGCGAGTTCGAGAACGCCGATCAGTTCGTCCTGGATCGTGCCGACAACCGCCACATCGCGTTCGGCGCCGGGCCGCACCGGTGCCTGGGTTCGCACCTCGCCCGCCGCGAGATGCGCATCGCCTTCGAGGCGTGGCACGCCCGGATCCCGGAGTACCGGATCACCGAGGGCATCCCGATCCGTGAGCACGGCGGCCAGGTCGGGCTCGACAACCTTCCCCTGGAGTGGGACGTCACGACCTGAGCCCACCGCGCCGGGACGATGTCTGGGCAGCCGTCGACGGAGTTTCATCGTCTACCTGAATCTCGGCTAGTGTCGTGGCTTCCACTGCCGTCCGTCGAGGGGAAACGAACGACATGACTGCCCGAAGGTTCCGCTACGTGCTCGCGCCATGCCTGGCGCTGGCCCTGATCGCCGCGGCGTGTGGAGGTGACGACGACGACGACGCTTCGACGTCTGAGCCGCCGGCAACGGCAGCACCGCTCGCGACCGATGCGCCGGCGGGCAGCGACGCGCCCGCCGACACCGATGCACCGGCCGACACCGATGCACCGGCCGACTCCGAGCCCGCCGACACGGCCGCGCCGGCCGACGACCGTCCGCTCGACCCGACGGCGACACTCACCTTCGGCTGGACGGTCCCCGCCCAGCCGCTCGACCCGCACACGGCGAACAGCATCGTCGCCCAGTACCCGTACGTCGCCCCGCTGTACGACCGCCTGACCAACATCGTGGCCGGGCCCGAGCTCGAACCGATGCTCGCCACCGAGTGGGAGGCCTCCGACGACGGCCTGTCGCAGACGTTCACGCTGCGCGACGACGCGACGTTCCACGACGGCACCCCGGTGGACGCAGCCGCCGTCAAGGCCAGCATCGACCGGGCGATGACACTGCCAGAGTCGACGGTCGCTCGGTACTTCAGCATGGTCACGAACGTCGAGGTCGTCGACCCGCTGACGGTGCGGTTCGACACCAACCGACCAGCGGCCGACCTGCCGTACGTGCTGGCGACCAGTGCGGGCAGCATCATCAACCCGGTCGCCCTCGAGGACCCCGATCTCGCCACGGCGCCCAACGGCTCGGGTCCGTACGTCCTGACCAGCCTCTCGCTCGGGGACCGGGCGACGTACGAACCGGCGCCCGACTACTGGGACCCCGACGCCCAGAAGGTGGCCGAGATGGTCCTCGTCGGGATCACCGACGACAACGCCCGCATCAACGCGCTGCGGGCCGGCGAGATCGACGGCATGCTCTCGAAGCTCGGCCTCTACCCGCAGGTGACGGATCTCGGCGACGGATTCGACTTCCACTCGTACCCCGCGTCGAGCATCTACTCGCTGTACATCAACCAAACGAGCCCGGAGATGTCCGACGTCAAGGTGCGCCAGGCGTTGAACTACGCCGTCGACCGCGAGGCCATCAACGACACCATCCTGTACGGGCAGTGCCCGCCGCTGTCGCAGCCGCTGACCGACAACTACAGCGCGGGCTACGTGCCCGAGCTCGCCGAGGCCTACGCCTACGACCCGGACAAGGCGCGCAGCCTGCTGCAGGAAGCCGGCGCAGAGAACCTGCAGCTCGACGTCCTCTTCGGCAACGGGCTCAGCCCGCAGCAGGACATGGTGCAGGTCCTGCAGGCGATGTACGCCGACGTCGGCGTCACGCTCAACCCGGTGCCGTTCGACTCGGCGACCACCACGGGCGAGTGGGTCACGGGGAACTATGACTTGTACATGCAGACGCGCACCGGCTCGCCGACGGCCAGCGACTACCTGGCGCGCAGCTACACGATCCCGCCGGGCTGGATCGGCGATCCGGTGCCCGAGTTCAAGGAGCTCGTGGACGCGACGTTCGACCCGACGATGTCCGCCGACGACGTCGACGCCAACCTGCAGGAAGCCTCGACGATCGCCGTCGACGATGCGTTCGACGTGTTCATCTGCGCCGTCCCGACGCAGGTCGCGTACGCCGACTACGTCGTCGGCGCCGACTCGATGGGCCAGTCGGACTTCCAGGGCATCTTCGACCTGCGGTACGTCGGCATCGCCGAGCACTGACGCCAGGTCTTGGTCCGGATATTGGTCGCACGTGCGACCAATATCCGGACCGAAACGCAGTCTCTACGCCGGGACGTCGGCGTCCGAGGACGCGTTGACCTGCGCTGGGTCGTAGGCCAGGACCGGCTCGGCGTCGTCGTAGATGCCGAGCACGTGGGTCCAACGGTGGGCACCGATGAACCGCGACGAGATCTGCCCGAGCTCGACGATCTCGGCCGTCGTGAACACTTCGGCGAGGTCACGGAACGTGTCGTCGTCGATTGCGTGGTGATCGCGGTTGAACAGGTCGAGGAACCGCAGGGCGCGGCGCTCGCGCTCGCTGTACGTCGGATCGTCGACCGACGTCAGCATGCAGGCCACGTCGTCGTCGCTGATGCTGTCGTCCTTGCGCGAGCTCATGCACGGGTCACAGCCGTTGATCTGGGCGCTGCGGATGCGCAACAGCTCCTCGATGCGTGGCCCGAGCAGCCCCTGACGGAACGTCCGCTTGTAGCCCTCGTCGCCGGCGACGGCGTACGTGTGCGCATAGGCGTAGATCTGCAACGGCACGGTGATCGAGTAGCGCCCTTCGGCGGCGCCGGCGTCGTAGCGCTGGCGCAGCTCGGGATCGAGCTCGTCGTACGGAATCGGTTCGATGCGTGGCATCGACCCTCCCTTCGGTTCGTTTACCTGACGTGACGGTACTCGCAGCGAGCCACCCCGGCGGGGCCGGAGGGTCGGGGGGCTACGGCGCCTTCGGGAAGATCTCGGCGGCAACCCAGCGCAACCAGTCCAAGTACGCCTCGAAGTCGACCAGCGGCGGCATCGACAACGCGGTCTCGGTGACGCCGAGCCCGTGCAGGTAGCCGAGCTGGTCGACGATCTCCTCGGCGTTCCACGACCCGTCCGCCTCGGGCGCGTCCTTCGGACGATGATCCTCGTGGAGCTTGAGCATCATCATCGAGTAGACGATCTCGATCGGGCCGCCGTGGTACCCGGGCTGCGACGTGATCCAGTCGATCCGCTCGGGGATCTGCGCCGGCGGCGTCTGGAACGGCGACCAGCCGGCGCCCCACCGGGCGACCCGCCGCTGCACGGCCACGGCGTCGCCGCCGAACCAGATCGGGATGCGCGGTGCCTGTACCGGCTTCGGCGCGAACCCGACGTCGTCGAAGTCGACGTACTCCCCGTGGAACGTCGGGTGGTCGCTCTCCCACAGCTCGATGATGGCGGCGACGTACTCGTCGCAGATCCGTCCCCGTTCGTGGAACGGCACGCCGAGCATGTCGTACTCCTCCTCGCACCAGCCGACGCCGACCATCATCTCGACCCGTCCACCACTCAGCCAGTCGATCGTCGACCACATCTTGGCCTGGGCGATCGGGTGCTGCAGCGGGAGGATGGTCACGTTCGAGGCGACCCGCATCCGGGTCGTGACACCGGCGACGAACCCGATCGCGGCCGCGGCGTGGGGGTAGTGATCGCCGGACAGCTCGACGTGGTCGCGCGGGATGACGAGGTGCTCGCAGATCGTCGCCTTCCAGTAGCCCAGGTCGTCGGCCAGCCGGAGCGCGCGGATCTGTTGGTCCGGCGTCAGGTCGCGCTCCCACGCCGGCCGACCGAGCGCCTTCACGTGCGCCGAGTTCAGCAGGCTGACGTCGAACTTCATCGAGCACCCCTTCTTGACCGTCCAGCCGGGCCGGACACCCCGACCGGCAACGTAGCGGCCGGGACCCGCCGCGACGCGACGTCCCCGCCTACGCTGCCGCCGGTGGAGCTGGGGATCTTCGCACAGGGGTTCGTGCCGCACTGGCGAGTGGCGGCCGACCCGGATGCCGAGCACAACGTCCTGATGGGCGAGCTGGCTCAGGTCCAGGCCGCCGACCGCGCCGGGTTCAAGTACGCGTGGGTGTCCGAGCACCACTTCCTCGAGGAGTACTCGCACCTCTCGTCGAGCGACGTGTTCATCTCCTTCGCGCTGGCGACGACCGAGCGCATCCACGTCGGCGCCGGCATCTTCAACCCGCTGCCGCCGGTCAACCACCCGGCCAAGGTCGCCGAGCGTGTGGCGATGCTCGACCACCTGTCGGAGGGTCGCTTCGAGTTCGGCATCGGGCGCGGCGCAGGCAGCCACGAGGTCACCGGCTTCGGGATCCCCGACACGGACTCGACGCGCGCCATCTTCGAGGAGGTGGCGCCGGAGTTCGCAAAGATGTGGCGTCAGACGTCGTACCGCCACGACGGCGTGTCGTTCTCGCTCGCCGAGCGCAACGTCCTCCCCAAGCCGTGGACCAAGCCGCACCCCCCGATGTGGCAGGCCGCCGGCAACCCGGCGACATGGGAGATGGCGGCCCACAAGGGCCTCGGCATCCTCGGCTTCTCGCTGACCGGCGCCGCCGGCATGGAGGACTCGGTGCGGACCTACAAGGAGGCGATCGCGGATGCCGAGCCGATCGGCGACTACGTCAACGACAACGTCATGCTGGCCGGCGGCGCGTGCATCTGCCTCGAAGACGGGGCCCTGGCTCGACGCGTGCTGCTCGACTCGCGCCAGCACTACTTCAGCAGCCTCGTCTACCGCTACCACGACACGTTCCCCCGACGTGACGGCATCCCGGTCTGGCCGGAGATCATCCCCGAGTTCGACGAGCAACGGATCGAGGCGATGATCGACGCCGGCTACGTGCTGTGCGGTGATCCGGATGAGGTGCTGACCCAGATCCGGCGAGTCGAAGCGAGCGGCGCCGACCAGCTGTGCGTGACGACGTTCACCTCCCCGCAGGACGTCGCGATGGCGACGATCGAGAACCTCGGTCGATACATCATCCCCGAGATCGACACTGACCCGGTGCACCGCTCGACGCGCATGCGCGAGCTCGCGTTTCCCGCGTGACCTACTGCGGCCGCGTCCGGCGGGCGTAGGCTTCGGATTCCGTCCGGGGAGTAGCGCAGCCTGGTAGCGCTCCTGCTTTGGGAGCAGGAGGTCGGGGGTTCGAATCCCCCCTCCCCGACC
>JBEVOM010000128.1:0-36283 GCA_040507575.1 Ilumatobacteraceae bacterium | reverse complement strand
CGGTGGTGGTGCCGTCACCGGCGATGTCGGAGGTCTTGGAGGCGACCTCCTTCAGCATCTGCGCGCCCATGTTCTCGAACTTGTCGTCCAGTTCGATCTCCTTGGCGACGGTCACGCCGTCCTTGGTGACGCGTGGCGCGCCGTACGATTTTTCCAGCACCACGTTGCGGCCCTTGGGGCCGAGCGTGACCTTGACGGCGTCGGCGAGCTTGTTGACGCCCGCCTCCAGCGCGCGGCGCGCTTCCTCGTCGAACTTGAGCAGCTTCGACATCGGCGCTCAGCTCTCCACGACGGCGAGCACGTCGCGGCTCGACAGGATCAGCAGGTCGTCACCGTCGATCGTGACCTCGGTGCCGCCGTACTTCGAGTACAGGACGGTCTGACCGACCTCGATGCCGAGGGGGATGATCTCGCCGGAGTTCTCGGCGCGCTTGCCGGGACCGACGGCGAGGACCTTGCCTTGCTGCGGCTTCTCCTTGGCGGTGTCGGGGATGACGAGACCCGACGCGGTCGTCTGCTCGGCCTCGTTCGGCAGGACGACGATGCGGTCATCGAGCGGCTTCAGGGACATTGGCAAGCCTCCATTGGCTGTGGTGATCGATCTGGATGGTGCTCGGTCGGTGACCGAGGGCGGTTAGCACTCGATCGGTGCGAGTGCCAATGGTATTGCACCGCCACCGGCGTTAGCAACCGCGGGACGAGAGTGCTAATCGCGGTCTCGCCCCGCGTCGTCAGGCGTCCGGGCGATCGAGCCGACCGATCGGCCAGCCGGCGACCTGTTCGAGCAGGCGGACGGCGACAGTGAGGGGCAGGCCGACGACGTTGCTGACGCTGCCGCGGATGGCCTCCACGAAGATGCCACCGGCGCCCTGGATGGCGTAGGCCCCGGCCTTGTCGAACGGCTCGCCGGTGCCGAGGTACCAGTCGATGGCGCCGGGCGCGAGCGGCGTGAACACGACGGTCGTCGTCTCGACGGCGACCTCCAGCCGGTCCCCCGAGCGCACGGCGACGCCGGTGTGGACGTGGTGCGACCGGGCCGACAGCCGGCCGAGCATGCGCCTGGCGTCATCGGCGTCGACCGGCTTGCCGAACACCTCACCGTCGACCTCGACCACCGTGTCGGCGGCCAGCACCGGATCCCCGTCCACGGCCCGGGCCTTGCCCTCGGCGAGCCGGCGCACCAGGTCGCGCGCTCGCTCCCCCGGCCGCGGGGTCTCGTCGATGTCGGCCGGCACGACGTCGAACGCCAGCCCGAGCTGCCCGAGCAGCTCGCGTCGCCGCGGCGAACCCGATGCCAGGACCAGACGGCGCACGCGCCGATCGTGCAGGGTCGCCGGTCCTCGGGTCCGGTCCGCCATCGCTCAGTTCGCGGCAGGAGCGGCCGGCAGTGCCCAGCGGATGCCGCGGGTGACGACGTCGCCGGCGGCCCGCACGACCGTCGCCTCGGTCACCGGCAGCCACGGCAGGCGCAGTGGCCAGCGGGCCCAGCGGGGCAGGAGGCCCACGGCGGCTCCGGCTATCGGTAGGTAGGCCGGGCGCACGGCAAGCGGGAGCGGCGGAGTGGCGACGAGGAAGCGGGCCGCGGCCCGGGCGGCCGGGGTGCTGCGCAGCTCGGGCCGGTAGGCGCACAGCGCCTCGTGGACGTCGGCGACGGACTGCGGGACGTCGAGCGCGCCGAGAGCCGTGGCGATCCGACCGCTCTGGGTGACGTACTCGTCGGCCTCGGCGGCGGTCAGCGGGTCGATGCCGTAGCACTGGTGGGCACGCAGGAAGCTGTCGACCTCGGCGAGGTGGACCCAGGCCAGCAGGTGCGGGTCCGACGCGGCGTAGGGCCGGCCGTCGGGCGCCGTGCCCACGACCCGCCGGTGGACACCCCGCACGACGGCGACGGCCCGCGTGGCGTCGGCCGCCGAGCCGAACGTCGTCTCGGCGAGGAAGCGGCTGGTGCGGGCCAGGCGGCCCCACGGGTCGCCCCGGTAGCCGGAGTGCTCGGCCACGCCGGCCATCGCCAGCGGGTGCAACGACTGCAGCAGGAGCGCGCTCAGCCCGCCGATGAACATCGAGGCGTCACCGTGGACGCGGGTGATCGGGCTCCCGGGCTCGAACCAGCGGGCCCCGTCCGACGTGCGCAGTCGCTGGCGGACCTCGACGCCGTCGGGTCCGGCGATGCGAGCGAAGATGGCCCCTCCGATCGACCTCCGCACCCCGGCCAACGCCTCGTCGATCCCGCGCCCAGCCACCGTCCCAGTCTGCCCACTCCGGACGAAAACTGGTTCTGAGCCGCTACGGCTGCGCCTGGCGCGAGTTTCCAGCCCCCAGAACCGCGAGTCAGCCGCCGGAGAGCGCCAGGACGTCGGCGTCGTCGGGCACGCCGTCGTCGTCGGCGAGCGCGGCCAGGCCGTCGAGGTAACCGTCGGGCAGGGACACCTTGATCGGGCCGTTCGTGTGGCCCCGACGGATCCGCTCGCCGCCTTCGACGACCTCGGTCGTCGGGTCGAGCAGGTCGACGAGATCCTCGAGCTCGGACAGCGTCGAGACCTGGGCGAAGCGACGGCGGGTCTCGCCGCCGACCGGGTAGCCGGTCAGGTACCACGAGGCGTGCTTGCGGAACGTCCGCATGGCGACCGCTTCGTCGCCGTGGTGCGCGACCAGCGAGCCGGCGTGGTCGACCATCACCGCGGCTGCGACCCCGAGCGGACGCGATGGCGGCGCCGGACGCCCTGCGAAGACGTCGACGAGGTCGCCGAACAGCCACGGACGCCCGAGGCAACCCCGGCCGACGACGACGCCGTCGCACCCGGTGGCCCGCATCATGGCGACGGCGTCCTGCGCCTCCCAGATGTCACCGTTGCCGAGCACCGGGATCGTCGTGACGTGGACCTTGAGCTCGCCGATGGCGTCCCAGCGGGCTTGGCCGGCATAGTGCTGCTCGGCCGTGCGGGCGTGGACGGCGATCGCGACGACCCCTTCGTCCGCGCACACCTCGCCGGCGACGAGGTGCGTCATCATCCGGTCGGTCAGACCGATCCGGAACTTCGCCGTCACGGGGACGCCGTACGGCGTCGCGGCACCGACCGCGGCGCGCACGATGGCCCGGAGCAGCCGGGGCTTGGCCGGCACCGCCGCGCCTCCGCCCTTGCGGGTGACCTTGGCCGCCGGGCAGCCGAAGTTGAGGTCGATGTGGTCGACGAGGCCCCGATCACAGACGCGGTCCACGGCCCGTCCCATCATCTCGGGGTCGGATCCGTAGATCTGGAGGCTGCGTAGGTGCTCGTCGGGACCGAACGTGACCATGCGGTCGGTCTTCGTGCTGCCGTGGACGAGCGCCGTCGCCATCACCATCTCGTTGACGTAGACGAGGTCGGGACCGAACCGGCGGCACAGGGACCGGAACGGCGCATTCGTGACCCCGGCCATCGGTGCCAGCACGACCGGGGCCCCCGGCACGAAGTCGCCGAGCCGCAGTTCCATCGCCCGAACGCTAACGGGGCTCCCGCGAGATGAACTCGGCCGAGCCCGGTGCGGCACGCGTGGGCCCCGCCCGGCATCAGAACAGCGTGCGGCTACGTCCACCGTTGACGGCGATCGTCTCTCCGGTCACGAACGCGGCCTGGTCGGAGCACAAGAAGCCGACGACGGCGGCGAGCTCGGCCGGGTCACCGAACCGGCCGACCGGGATGTGCTCGGTGTTGGCGTTCTGCACGTCGGCGACGTCCTTGCCCTGCTCGGCGGCGAAGCGTTGGTGGAACGTGATGCGGTTCTCGGTGAGGATCGCGCCGACGGCGATGTTGTTGACCGTGATCCCGTCCGGCCCCAGCTCGTCGGCCAACGTCTTGAGCAGCCCGACGGATGCCGCCCGGTTGACGTTGGCGAGGAGCAGCGGGACCTCCCGGTGGACGTCCTTGATGCAGTCCGAACCGATGTTGACGATGCGGCCCCACCCGCTCCCGCGCATGTCCGGCAGCACGCGCCGCACCATCCAGACGACGCTGAGCACCATGTCGCGGTATGCATCGACGAACGCCTGGTCACCGGTCGCCGCGAACCCGAGCGACTTCGGGCCGGCCACGTTCGTGACCGCGATGTCGACCGGGCCGAGCTCGGTCCGGCACGTGTCGACGACGCGCTCGACGCCTTCCTCGGTCGTCATGTCGGCGGCCACGGCCACGACGCGGCCACGGTCCAGCGCCCGCACGCTCCCTGCCGCATCGTCGAGCGCGTCGCGTCCACGGGCCGTCATGCACACGTTGCAGCCCTCGGCGGCGAGGGCGGTGGCGACGGCGCGACCGATCCCCTTGCTGCTCCCCGACACGATCGCTGTCCGACCGGCCAACCCGAGATCCATCGTCATCGCCTCCTGCTCGTCGCGTCCGGCTGCGAGCTTCGTCGGTCGGGGGGCGTCGGCTCGACGCGCGGCCCGGTCCGAGTGCGATGCTTGGACCCGGGGTGTCACTGATGGCAACGACGTTCACCTCGAAGGAGATCGACGAGCTGCTCGACGGCCTCGGCGCCTTCATCGAGACCGAGGTCCTGACGCGCCACCGCGACGGCGGCGATCAGCTGGCCGACCCGCGACGGCGCTACGACGACGACGGGCGCTACAGCGCTGCGTCGCTCGACGCCATACGAGAGGTGCGGGAGGCATCCGCGACCGCGGGCTACTACACGATGTTCGTGCCGGTCGAGCTCGGCGGCGGGGGGTTGGGCGCCGAGGCGCTGTTCCGGGTGTGGGAGTTCATCAACCGTCGGTTCGGCCCGCACCCGTGGCTGGCGCTGTCGGCGGTCGCGCACTGGGCCAAAGGTCCGAGTCACGTGCTCGCCCACGCCCGCGCGGAGCTGCGCGACGAGGTCCTTCCCGACCTGCTGGCCGGGCGCACCAGCATGTGCTTCGGGATGTCCGAACCGGACGCCGGATCCGACGCCACCCGGATGCGCACGCAGGCCCGACGCGACGGTGACAGCTGGATCATCACCGGCAGCAAGCAGTGGATCTCGAACGCGCCGTACGCCCAGCACGCGGTCATCTTCACGCGGACGTCGGCGGCCGACGCCGGCACCGACCGAGACGGGTTCACCGCGTTCCTCGTGCCGACCGACGCCCCCGGCCTCGTCGTGGACAACAGCATCCGGATGTTCGGGCACCTCGGTGGTGACGAAGGGATCATCCACCTCGACGATGTCCGGGTCGACGATGCGCGGGTCCTCGGCGATGTCGGCAAGGGCTTCGCCATCGCCATGTCCGGCGTGTCGTCCGGCCGGCTGTACAACAGCGGCCGCGCCGTCGGGCTCGGTCGCTGGGCCGTCGAGCTGGCGCTCGAGTACATCCAGCGGCGGGAGGCCTTCGGCCGGCCGGTGGCCGTGAACCAGGGCGTGCTGTTCCCGCTGGCCGAGGCGGCGACGGAGCTCCGGGCCGCCCGCCTCCTGAGCCTCGACGTCGCCCGATTGATCGACGCCGGCACACCGGCCCGCAAGGAGCTCTCGATGGCCAAGTCGTACGCCACCGAGGTCGCCACGCGCGCCATCGACCGTGCCGTCCAAGCGCACGGCGCGATGGGCTTCACGAACGAGCTCGGCCTCTCCGAGGCCTGGCAGTCGACGCGCAAGATCCAGGTCGCCGACGGCACCGCGGAGATCCTCCGTCGGGACATCGGCCGGGCGCTGCTCGCCGGCGACCTCGAGCTCTGAGCCCGCCGGCGATCAGGTGATCGTCAGCGGCACCGCCACCCGCCGCACGATCCGCCATCCCGCGCTCGTGCGCCGGAGGTCGTCCCGGTAGGCGCCGGCCGAGGTGCCACCGCCTCCCATCGTGCTGATCGCCTTCGACAGCGCTCGGGCCGACCCCGGCGCGTCTCCCTCGTCGACCACCGTGTCGGTGTGGTGGTGCAAGCGCGCCGGCGGGCTCTGCTCCCACCGGGCCCGGAGCGCGGCCAGCCCCTCGGACACCCCCTTGCCGTGCGCATCGGCGTCGAACACGGCTGCGTCCTCGAACACCTCCCCGAGCCGCCCCCACTCCCTCCCGTCGACGATGTGGCTGTACAACGACAGCACGCGCTGGATCTGCAGGATGTCGATGGCGTCGAGCACGGCTCGTTCTCCTTGGCTCTCGGGGTCGGGGCTTGGGTGCCCGGTGCCGTGATCGGCACGAGGGCGGTCTGGCGGCTGGTCATACGACCCGCAACACCTCCTGGGCGATGGACGCGACGAGCCGACCACGCCGGTCCTGGACCGTGGCGTGCCCGAATCCGCGCCACGACACATCGGTCTGCGAGCGGCCGGACACGAGCATCCACTCGTCGGTGCGCACTGGCCGGTGGAACCACACCGCGTGGTCGAGGCTGGCCGACGCCAATCGCGATCGGATCCTGATCCCCGGACCGCAGGACGTCGCGCTGACACCGCAGTCCGACATCAACGCGATCACGCTGGCATGCACGGCCGGGTCGTCGGGCAGCGGCTGGCGCGCACGCGCCCAGTACGGGTGGATCGGCGAATTCCGCTCGTGGCCCGGCGGCACGGCGTCGCGAACCTCGAACCCGGCCAACAGCACCGAGCCGGCGACGATGGGATCCGGCAGGTCGAAGGCATCGGGATCGCCGATGGCGGTCGACGCGAGCTGCCAATCGAGCTCGGGCCCGTCCGAGCGGGCGCCCGGAGCGACGTACGACGCGTTGACGGTCGCGATCGCGGTGCCGTCCTGCACGGCGTCGATGCGCCGGACGCTGAACGACCTGCCGTCGCGCACCGCCGCGACCTCCAGCGTCAGTGGCTGCGTCGACCGGCCGGCCCGCAGGAAGTACGCATGCAGTGAGTGGACGGTGCGCTCGGCGGGAACCGTCTGCGACGCGGCGCGCAGGGCCAGGCCGAGCACGAGGCCGCCGAGCAGCCTGCCCTCGTCCTCGGGCACGCCGTTGGCCGGCCGGAACGACGACGGACCCACCGATTCGACCGAGAACAGGGGGGCCAGGTCGGCGTAGGTGACCATCTACCGCTGAACCCCGACACTGCCGACATCGACCACGCGGCGACCCTACGCGGACCCCGCCCGGCCCGAGCGATCGACGTCAGCAGGGTGGCCGACGCCACCGCGACCGCGAGCGCTCGGACGCTCACAACAGTTCGGCGAGCGTGCGGACGTCGGCGAGCTGCGACGGCAGATCCCGATGGCGCAGTTCGACGACCAGTTCGTCGACGCCGGCGGCGCGGTACTCGGCCAGGCGGCGCTCGGCCAGCTCGGCGTCGCCGAGGATCGACACGGCGTCGACCAGGTCGTCGGAGACGCCGTCGCGGGCCGCGTCGCGATCGCCGTCGAGCCACCGCCGCTGGACCATCCGGGCAACGTCACCGAAGCCGAGCCGGCCGACCGCGTCGACGTAGAAGTTCTGCCCGGGAGGACCCATCGCGCCGAGCGAGAACGCGATGCTCGAGCGCTCCATCCTCCGCAGGTGCGTCACGTCGCCGAACCCGACCGACACCGACGGGGCGAGCGCCAACGGCCCGAGCGCCGCCGAACGCCCGGCCCGGCCGACGGCGAGGTGCTCCTCGTACGCCGCGGCGCCTCGCGGCGCCCACGGGAACGGGATCCATCCGTCGGCGACGGCTCCTGCCATCTCGAGGTTGCGGTCGCCCATCGCCGCCACGTAGATCGGCACCGTCATGGGCTCGCCGAGCTGGGCGAAGCGCAGCGCCTTGCCGACCCCGCCTGGGAGCGGCAGCGAGACCGATGTGCCATCGATCGCGACCGTGTCACCGCCGAGCGCGGTGCGGACGACCGCGATCACGTCGCGAGTGCGGGCGACGGGCGCGGCGAACGGCACACCGTGCCACCCCTCGACGACCTGCGGTCCGGATGCACCGAGCCCGAGCCGGAAACGACCGCTCGACGCCCGTTGCAACGAACCGGCCAGCCCGGCGAAGGCCGCCGGTGTGCGGGAGAACACCGACAGCACATGGGTACCGATGAGCACGCGCTCGGTGCGAGCGGCCAGCCAGCCCAACAGCACGGTGGCGTCGAACCCCCACGGCTCGCTGAGCCAGACCCCGTGGAGGCCGACGCGGTCGGCTTCGACGCCGAGGGCGGCGAAGGACTCCATCGTCGAGAAGCGCAGCTTGAGCGACACCAGCACGACCGCCATGCTGCCCGTCCCCCTGGCCGGGAGGGAACTCCGAGCCGCCACTAGGGTCGCCGGGCATGCGGTGGACGGCCAGCGGACTCGCCGGCGTCCGCGTCGTCGACCTCACCGCTGGGCTCGATGGGCTGTTCTGCGGCCACCGTCTGCGCGACCTCGGCGCCGACGTGACCACCACGAGCCGCGGCTCTCCGGCCGCGACGAGCTTCACCGACGGGCTGCGGGTGTGCGCGCCCGATGCCGTCGGGCTGGCGGCAGAAGTCACCGTCGCCGACATCGTCGTCGACGACGACCGCGCGGCGACGGCCGCCCTCGTCGCGCTGCGCCGAGCCGGCGCGGTACGGGTCGTGATCACCGCGTTCGGACGCTCCGGACCGTATGCGGGATACACCGGCAGCGACCTCACGATCGACGCGTTCGGGGGGGCGGTCAGCTCGACCGGGCACGCCGACCGACCCCCGCTGGCGCTCGGCGGACATCTCGTCGCGACCTACGTCGGCGCCATCGCGGCTGCCGCGGCCACCGCCGAGTGGTACCTCGCGGAGCGCACCGGTGTCGGCGCCACCGTCGACGTCTCGGGCGTCGAGGCGATGGCCGCGAGCATGGATCGGCGCGCCCTGCAGCTCTTGACCTGCAGCTACACGGGCTGGGACGCCGAGCGTTCCGACGGCAGCGCGTCCCCCCTCGTGACCGGCGTGCTGCCGTGCGCCGACGGGCTCGTGTACGTGTCGTTGTACGGCTGGCACGTGCGCACCGTGTGTGAGCTCATCGGGGGCATGCCGGCGTTCGAGGAACGACCGGCGCTCGCGCTGCAAGAGCCGGGCAACGCCACGTTCAAGCAGGCCGTGCGCGACTGGGTCGCCGCCCGCCCCCGCGCCGCCGTCGTCGGCGAAGCGCAGGCGGTCGGCTGGCCGGTCATCCCGGCCAACACGTTGGCATCGGCGCTCGACGACCCGTGGCTGGACGAGGCCGGACTCGTGCAGACGGGAGTGAACGGTCGGCGACGGCCGGCCTCGGGCATCTCGATCACACCGGCGACGGGCGTCGCGTGAGCCGGCCACTCGACGGCGTGCGCGTGCTCGACCTCACCGTCGTGCTGAGCGGCACCTCGGTGACGATGGCCCTCGGCGACCTCGGTGCCGACGTCATCCGCGTCGAGTCCCGCCACCACTACCCGTCAGCCACGAAAGGGCCCCGCCGCGTCCGCGCCGAGGGCGTCGAGGCTCTCGGCAACACCCGACGCGGCTACGCCGACCGGGATCCGGGCGACGAGCCATGGAACCGCTTCGCCGTCGCCAACGTCAACGCCCGGGAGAAGCGCTCGGTGACGCTGGAGATCAAGTCGGATGCCGGGCGAGCGGCTTTCATGGGCCTCGTCGCGCGAGCCGACGTCCTGGCCGAGAACAACGCACCCGGCTTCCTCGAGCGCCGCGGATACGCGCCCCGGCAGTTGTTCGACGTCAACCCGCGCCTCGTGCTGCTGCGCATGCCGGGCGGTGCGACCGACGGCCCGCTGGCCGAGATCCGAGGCCTCGGCCCGGCCTTC
This sequence comes from Ilumatobacteraceae bacterium, assembly GCA_040507575.1. GTDB lineage: Bacteria > Actinomycetota > Acidimicrobiia > Acidimicrobiales > Ilumatobacteraceae > JALZMG01. The sequence continues at coordinate 26,611 of JBEVOM010000128.1, read as the reverse complement.
GAGGCGTTCGCTGGTCTGCGCGACGCTCGCGGGTACCCGGGCCTGCCGCCGGACCGCCAACCGGACTCGATGTACATGGACGCGACGACCGGGCCGGCCGCCGTCGCGGCGGTCGTCGCCGCGCTGCGCGAGCGGGACCGCACCGGTTCGGGCGCGCTGATCGTGCTGTCCCAGCTCGGCGTCATGATGGACCACGGCGCCGACCTCTACGGGGCTGATCGGCACGCCGACCCTCCCCGCGAGAACTGGTCCTCGGAGATGGCTCCCCACGGGATCTACCCGTGCTCCGGCGACGACGAGTGGCTGGCCGTGAGCTGCCGGTCCGACGACGAATGGCGGGCCCTGGCCGACGTCGTCGGTGGCGCGCCGCTCGCCACCACGGCCGCACTCGCCGAACGCCTCGCCGCAACGACTGCGCTCGACGCGTGGCTGGGCACCTGGACCGCGGCACGGGCGAAGCGCGACGCCTTCGCACGGTTGCAGCACGGCGGTGTCACGGCGGCGCCGGTGATGCGCGAGGGCGAGCTGCTCACCGACCGACACCTTGCGGCCCGAGAGTTCTTCCTCGACCTGGACCACCCGCTGATCGGCGTCCGGCGCACCCCCGGGCCGGCATGGCGGTCGGACCGCTGGCGGATCGCGGCTGAGCGCGCCGCCCCACTCCTCGGCGAGCACAACGACGAGGTGCTCGGGGACCTCCTCGGCTACGACCAGGAGCAGCTCCGAGCCCTGCGGGACAGCGGCGAGATCGGCACCGGGTACACCTGATCCGCCGAGCCGCCCTCCAGGCCGAGGAAGTCGTCGCCCCGAGGGTCAGTCGCCGGGGACGAGGAAGTCGTGCCGGCGACCTTCGCGACGGGCCGTGATCGCGGCCCGCAGGTCGGGCCGCCGCAATGCCTCGTCCATCTCGTCGACGGACCGGGTGTACGCATCGCCGAAGTCGCCGCCCGCATCGATGAGCACCGATCGCTTCATCCATCGCAGTGAGTCGGCCGAGCTGGTCCTGGCCAGGTGGCGGGCCAGGACCACGGCCTCGGCGACAAGTTGATCGCCGGGCACCACGTGCTGGACCCAGCCGAGCTCGGCCGCCCGCGCCGCTGACATCGCGGCCGGGTCGAGCAGCATCTGCAGCGCGTTCGGCACACCGACGAGCCGAGGGAGCACCCAGCCGGCGCCGAACTCGGCCGGCAGGCCGAGCCCGGCGAACGACGTCGCGATCCGGGCGTCGGCGGCAGCGATCCGGATGTCGGCGTACGTCGCCACGACGAACCCGGCGCCGGCACAGGCACCGTTGACGGCGGCGATCACCGGTACCGAGAGGGTCCACGGGTAGGCGTGGTTGCGGCGGAGGTGGTCGGGCGTGCCGTCGGGGAACGGGGCCGGCGCAGCCCGCTCCGGCGTGTAGGCACCGCCCTGGCCGCTGATCGTCTCGATGGCGCCGGTGTCGGCCCCGATGCAGAAGTCCCGTCCGGCGCCCGTCACGACGACCACCCGGGCGGCTGGATCGGTGTCGGCCAGGTGCAGCGCCCACCGATACTCGACGGCCATGCGTCCGCTCCACGCGTTGCGACGATCGGGCCGGTCGAGCTCCAGCAGGGCCACGCCATCGTCGACGGTCAGGCGCACCTCGGTGAGCTCGGCGGCGTCCACGTCGCGATCCTCATCCCGGCAGCCGGCCGGCGCCAACTTCGGCGACGGCCGGGACCGTTCATATCATCGAACGCAATGGGACCCGATGACGAGGGCGGCACACGCTTGCTGGCCAACTGCGTCGTCGGGATCGGGTTCTCACGGCGCGGCTTCGAGCTCGGCCTCCAGCGATCGCCGCACGTCGTCGGCTGCGACGCCGGCAGCACGGACTTCGGGCCCGGGTTCCTGGGGAGCGGTCGCGACCCGAAGTCGCGCCTCTCGGTGGAACACGACCTGCGGTTGATGGTCGCCGGCGCCAAGCGGATCGGCGCTCCCCTCGTGATCGGGACGTGCGGCGGCGCCGGGGGCGAACCGCACCTCGACGGGTTCCGCGCGATCGTCGGCGACATCGCCCGCGCCGAAGGGCTCACGCTCCGCGTCGCACTGATCCACGCCGAGCAGGAGCCGGCGGCGATCCACCGCGCCCTCGACGACGGTCGGATCACGTCGCTCGGACCGTTCGAACCGCTGACCCACGAGGCGATCGACGCCTCGACGCGCATCGTCGGCATGATGGGCGCAGGTCCGATCATCGACGCGCTCGACCACGACGTCGACGTCGTCCTGGCCGGTCGGTGCGCCGACCCGGCGATCTTCGCGTCGGTTCCACTGCGGCGCGGGGTCTCGGAGGCGACGTCCTGGCACGCCGCCAAGAGCATCGACAAGGGGTACCTGGCCACGACGACACCGCAGCGGGGCTCGCCCGTGCTGGCCACCGTCACCGACGACGACTTCGTCGTCGAACCGATGCTGCCCGATGCCGTTTGCACGACCCAGACCGTGGCGCGGATCACGATGCACGAGAACCCGGATCCGTTCCGGATCACCCAGCCGACGGGCGCCATCGTGGCCACGAACGCCCGCTACGAGCAGCTCGACGAACGCCGGGTGCGGGTGACGGGCAGCCGGTTCGAGCGATCGCCGACACCGACGATCAAGCTCGAGGGTGCGCGCTTCGTCGGCCATCGCGCCGTGATGATCGCCGGGCTGCGCGATCCGCGCCTGCTCGCCCACATCGACGAGTTCCTCGTCGCGTACCGTGCCCTCCTCGTCAGGATCGTCGCCTCCCTCGGGATCGCGCCCGAGCAGTGGACCGTGCGCTTTCGGAGCTACGGCAACGACGCCATCCTCGGTGACGTCGAGCCGAGCCGCGGAACGGACCTGCACGAGGTCGGCCTCGTCGTCGACGTCGTCGGCGAGACCGAGGACATCGCCCTCGCCGTCGCCGGCAAGGCATCGGCGAGCGGGTCGCGACTCGACTTCACCGGTCACCTCGGCGGAGGCGGCAACTTCGCGTACCCGTTCTCCCCCAACGTGCTGCGCGGTGGACCCGTCTACGAGTGGTCGGTGTGGCACGTGCTGCAGGTCGACGACGAGCGGACACCGTTCGAGGTCGAGGTGCTCGAGCTCTGATGGTGAGGAGCTGATGGCCACGCTCGCCGATGTCACGGAGGCGATCAAGAGCGCCAACGCAGGCGCGTCGTGGATCACGTTCGACATCGTCTTCGCCGACGACGCGACCTATCGCCGGGTGTGTCGCAGCGGCGTCGTCGATCGTCAGCTGATCGGACGGCTCTACCGCGTCGATCCGGGGGCCGTCGTGGTCCACGAATGCGACGCCGTCCGCACGATCAAGGCGACGATCCCGCGGCGCAGCGCGTCGGGCGGCCGCGACGAGACCGACTTCGACGGCGTCCAGCAGTTCGCTCCGCTGCTGACCGTCGACGTCGGCGAGTGACGAAGGGGGCGCGATGGCGAACGTGATCAAGGGGACCGTCGACGTCAGCGAGCTGGCGGCGCGACTGGCACCGCTCGTCGAGGCCGCGACCGGGACGCCGATCGCACCGGGCGACCTGCGGTTGACCAAGATGCCGACCGGCATGTCGAGCGTGACGTTCCGACTCGACACCCCGACGACGCGGATGGCCGTCAAGCTGGCCCCGCCCGGACTCGAGCCGGTGCGCAACCGCGACGTGCTGCGCCAGGCCCGGGTCCTGCTCGCGCTCGGGGACGCGGCTGAAGTCGTCGTGCCGGGCGTCCTGTTCCAGGACGCCGGCGACCCGCCCGACGTGCCGCCGATGTTCGCGATGACGTTCGAGGATGGCGAGTGCTTCGAGCCCCAGTCCGACGCCGGCGACGTCCCACCTCCCGACGTGGTCACGGCGAGGGCCCGGTCGGCCGCGCACATGATGGCCGCGCTCCACGCCGTCCCGGCGGACCACCCAGCGGTCGAGGGCGAGCCGGAGATCGCCCTGCGCGACGAGGTCGCGCGGTGGATCAACCTGTTCGCCACGGTGAACGACGAGCTGCGCCCCTACCCGGCCGACGCGTGCGGCGAACGCCTCATGGCGGCGCTGCCCGACGCCGGCCCGCCGGCGCTGATCCACGGTGACTACCGGCTGGGCAACATCATCTACGACGGCATCGAGCCGCGGGCGATCATCGACTGGGAGATCTGGGCCGTCGAGGATCCGCGGATCGACCTGGCCTGGTTCATGCTGAACAGCGACCCCGACAAGCCCAGCGCCGTGCGCCGCGACGTCGGCATGCCGCCGCTCGACGAGCTGCTGGGGCTGTACGAGGACCGCCGCGGCAGCCCGGTCGCCGACCTCGACTGGTTCCACGCCCTCGTGCGCTTCAAGCAGGCTGCCGTGTCGGCATCCATCGTGAAGAACAACCGCAAGCGGGGCACGGCCGATGCCCGGATCGAGCGCATGACCGACTACATCGCGCCGCTCCTCGATCGCGCCATGGTCCACCTGGCGCGCTGACACCCGGCTATTCGACGGCGAGCCGCAGGTTGGGGTAGGCGCCGACGTCGAGGCCACTGGGGCCGTCGAGGCGGAGGCGGTACCAACCGGCCGCGGCGATCATCGCCGCGTTGTCCGTGCACATGGCCCGACCCGGCAGGTACCCGTGCAGACCGTCGTCCGAGCAGGCGTCGAGCAAGGCCTCGCGCAGGGCCGAGTTGGCGGCGACGCCTCCGCCGAGCGCCAGCCCCTTGGCGCCGACCTCGGCCGAGGCGCGCCGTGCCTTGTGGACCAGGACGTCGACGACCGCGGCCTGGAACGACGCCGCCACGTCGGCCGTGTCCACGTCCGGATGGCTCCGCACGTGGTTCATCACCGCGGTCTTCAGCCCGGAGAAGCTGAAGTCCAGCCCGTCGTTGCGCATCGCCCGCGGGAAGTCGATCGCGTCCCGATCACCGTCGACGGCGACCCGCTCGACCGCCGGACCACCCGGGTACCCGAGCCCGAGGAAGCGGGCCACCTTGTCGAACGCCTCGCCGGCGGCGTCGTCGATCGTCTGGCCGAGCAGCCGGTAGCGGCCGGGCGCCTGCATCTCGACGAGCATCGTGTGCCCACCCGACACCAGCAGCACGACGATCGGCAGCTCGATCGAGGGGTCGTCGAGGAGCGCCGCGTAGAGGTGGGCCTCCAGGTGGTTCACACCGACGAACGGCACGTCCCAGGCCAGGGCGAGCGCCTTGGCCGCCGACACCCCCACCAGGAGCGCACCGATGAGTCCCGGCCCGACCGTGCAGGCGACAGCGTCGATGCGCCGTTCGTCGACGCCAGCCTCGACGATCGCGCGTGCGACGACCGGGTTGAGCAGTTCGAGGTGGGCCCGACTGGCGATCTCCGGCACGACGCCGCCGAACGTGGCGTGCAACTCGATCTGCGAGCTGACGACGCTGGACAAGACGTCACTGCCCCCCATCACGAGCGCCGCTGCCGTCTCGTCGCAGCTCGTCTCGATGCCGAGCACGAGCGTGTCCGGCCCGAACTCCTCGTCCTCGGCCGACGCCAGGCCGTCCATCTGCTCATCGGTCATCGGCGAGCAGTCCTTCCAACCGGTGCCGATACTCGGCGCTCTGGATGCCATGGCACCACATCACGATCGCATCCTCGGTCCCCTCGTAGTACCGGGCCCGGATGCCGGCCGGCGCGAACCCGAACGATCGGTACAGCGCCTGGGCGCCTGTGCTGCTGGCCCGCACCTCCAGTGTCCAGGCGCCGCACCCGCGGCTGATGGCGTCGTCGGCGAGCTGGCCGAGGAGCCGTTGGGCGACATGCCGGCGGCGGTGCTCGGGGCGCACGGCGATGTTCGTGACGTGGGCTTCGTCCGGCGCGAACATCAGCCCGCCGTAGGCGACGACGGTCCGGCCGTGCTTGGCGACGAGGTACGTCCGGTGCCCGAGCTTGGCCTGGTCGAGCTCGTCGTGGAAGACCCGCGCGCTCCAGGGCTTCGGGTACGAGACCTGCTCGATGTCGAGCACCTGGCCGACGTGACGGTGGCGCATCGGTTCGATCGCCACGTCACCCGTGCCGTCGCGCCCGCGCGGCAACAGCCTCGACAGCACGCTCACGGACCACTCCGCGGAGCAGTCGGGCTCGACGCCCGGGTCGCCCAGTTGATCTGGGCGTCGGGTGGACGCAGGTAGATCGGGCGGATGTCGATCGGCGACACCCACTCCTCGCGCAGCGCCCGGGCGTGGGCCAGCTGCACGAGCGGACCGGCCGACGGGTGGGCGTCGTCGGAGATCTCGCAGTGGAACCCGTCGAGGATCTCGGCCCGGTAGCGCAGTGCACCGTCACCGACGCACAGCGCCTCCTGGCTGCGGGCGAGCAGATCGGCGACGAGGTCGTCCACCGGTCCCACCCTCGGCGCGACCACCTGCTGGAGCCCGCCCGGCACCTGGCGGTAGGCGGCGTGGAACACCTCGCCCTTGCGGGCGTCGATCACCGGCACGACCACGCGGTCCGACCGGCGGTGCGGGAACGCCAGCAGGTCGAGCGACGAGATGCCGATCATCGGCACCCGCAGGGCCAGCGCCAGCGCCTTGGCCGCGGCCAGCCCGACGCGCATCCCTGTGAACAGTCCGGGGCCGACGTCGACGGCGATCAGACCGATCTCGTCGAGGCCGATGTCGGACTGCGCGAACACGAAGTAGATCGCCGGCGTGAGGAACTCGGCGTGGCGGCGCCCGCGGGCCACCTCGAACAACCCGATGACACCCTCGTGCCCACCGAGCGCCACGCTGACCTGCTCCGTCGCCGTCTCGATCCCCAGGATCAACATCGGCAGCTCCCCGCCGTCACCGGGCCACCGCGAGATCGGCCGTCGCCCGCTCGAGCGCGGCCCAGCGCGTCGCCCACAAGTGGCCCACCGCCGAGATCGTGACCAGGCGTCCGTCGAGGTCGGGCTCGTCGATCTCGAGGCGGACCGCGAGGTGGTCGCCGAACGACGACTCGACCACGTCCCCCCACTCGACGATCACGATCCCGTGGTACTCGGCCAGCTCGCCGAGACCGAGGTCGGCGACCTCGGCCAGGTGCTCGAGGCGGTACAGATCGGCGTGGTGCAACGTCACCGATGCAGTGTCATAGCTGTGGACGAGGTTGAACGTCGGCGACGTGATCGGCTCGGAGACCCCGAGCGCCCGCCCGAAGCCCTGGACGAACGCGGTCTTCCCGGCACCCATCTCTCCGCCCAGCAGGATGATGTCGCCGGACCGGCTCAGGGCCGCGAGCGCGGCTGCCACGGCGTGGGTCGCCCCGAGAGACGGGGCGCGCAGCTCCAGGCGTGGCGTCGGTGACATGACGCGACGATGTTAGGGGCGACGGGCGACCCCGACCAGCAGGCGCGGCACTCGAGGTCCGATGCCGCACACGACCTCGTAGCCGATCGATCCGAGCCGGATGCCCCACTCCTCGGCGGTGATCCGCTCGTCGCCCTGCGTCCCGATGAGCACGACCTCGTCGCCGCGCTGCACGGGATCGTCCCCGCAGCCGACCATCAGCTGGTCCATCGTCACGTTGCCGATGATCGGTCGGCGCCGGCCACCGATCAGGACGTCGCCGTTGTTCGACAGGTTGCGCCGGACGCCGTCGGCGTACCCGAGCGGGACCGTGGCCACGTTGGCGTCGACGGGCAACGTGTACCGCAAGCCGTACGACAGGCGTTCGCCGGCGGCCAGCCGCTTGACGTGTGACACGCGGGCCTTCAGGGCGAGCGCCGGACGCAACGGCCGGGCGAGCTCGTCGATCTCGGGTCCGGGCGAGATCCCGTAGACGGCGATCCCGGCCCGCACGAAGTCGTGGCGGGATGCCGGGTGGGCGAGGCCACCCGCCGAGTTGGCCGCGTGCACGGCGACGCCGTCGAGCACCGCCGGCGGCAGGGCGGCCAGCACCGCGGTGAGCGTCGCCAGCTGTCCGGCGGTGTACGGATCGCCCGGCTCGTCGGCCACCGCGAGATGGGTGAAGATCCCGGCCAGGCGCAGCTGGGGGGCGTGACCGGCGATGCGCGAGACCAGGGCCGGCACGTCGGCCGGCTGGGCGCCGATGCGATGCATGCCGGTGTCGACCTTGAGGTGGACGCCGAGCCCATCGGGGCGGAGATCGGCGAGCGCGTCGATGCCCGCCGTGCTCGTGACCGTCGGCGTCAGCCGGTGGGCCACCAGCGTCGGGCCGTGCTCGGCGGGTTGCTCGCTCAGCACGAGGATCGGCACGTCCAGCCCGGCCTCCCGGAGCGCGACGCCCTCGGCGGTGAGGGCCACGCACAACCCGTCACACCCCGCCTCCACCGCGGCCCGGGCGACCACGACCGATCCGTGGCCGTACCCGTCCGCCTTCACCACCGCCCAGACGCCCGCCGGCGCGACGGCGCGACGCAGCACACCGACGTTGTGGCCGATGGCATCGACGTCGATCTCGGCCCATGCCCACCGTGGCGCCGGCGGGCAGGTCACCGCGAGCCCCCGATCGCGGCCAGGACGGCGGGCAGCGCGTCGACGATGTCGCCGGCGACGAGCCCGTCCGCCGGACCGTGGCGCGATGCTTCGGCGTGCATCCACGGCGCCGCGGCGGCGGCGTCGAACGCGTCCATGCCGGTGGCCAGGAGCGCGCCGAGGATGCCGGCCAGGACGTCGCCGGTCCCGGCCGTCGCCAGCCGGGCGTCGCCGCCGGCGACGACGCGGACGCGGCCGTCCGGCGCGGCGACGATCGTCGTCGGTCCCTTCAGCAGCACGATCGTGCGGGTGTCGTTGGCCAGGCGCCGGGCAGCCGCGAAGCGATCGGCGCCGGGCCGGCCACCGGCCAACAGACCGAACTCCCCGTCGTGCGGCGTGAGCACGGTCGGGTGGGCCCGCCGACGCAGCAGCGCGTTCGGGCCGTCGTTGCTCCAGGCCAGGGCGAAGAGCGCATCGCCGTCGATCACGGCGGGCACATCGGCGCCGTGCACCGTGGAGCGGACGGCGGCGACCGTGAACTCCTCGCGCCCGAGACCGGGGCCGATGACGAGGGCGTGGAACCGGCGGAGGTCCTCGAGGACCGCCCCCGCCCAGTCGAACGCGGGGAGTCGGTGCCGGACGACCTCCGGCGGCGCCGTCGGGTCGACGCCCGGGCTGGACAGCGTGACCATGCCACTCCCGGCGCGCTGCGCGGCGGCCGACGCGAGGTGCGCGGCACCCGTCATGCCGGGACTGCCGGCGACGACCCGGACGGCGCGGGACCACTTGTGCGCGGTCGGGGGCCGCGGCCGCCACCAGCGAGCGACGTCATCAGGTTCGACGAGCTCGGCCCTCGCCCGACTCGTGTCGAGCCCGATGTCGACGACCTCGACGTCGCCGGCGAGCACACGCCCGGCGCCCGACACCAAGCCCGGCTTGAGCGCCGCGAACGTCACCGTGCGGTCCGCCGCGAGCACGCCCCGGCCGGCCTCGCCGGTGAGCCCGTCGACGCCGCTCGGGATGTCGACCGCCAGCACCGGTGTCGCGCCGACGCGCGGCGCCCTCCACTCGCGATCCGGGCGGCTGGTGTACCCGGTCCCGTACGCGGCGTCGATGACGAGGTCGGCGGCGGGCAGCCGGGGTGGGCAGGTGGCGGCGTCGAAAATGCGGACCCGCACGCCGCGGGCCTCGAGCGACCGGGCGGCCGACCGACCGTCGGCCCCGTTGTTGCCCGCACCGGCAATCACGTTGACCCGCTTGCCGTACGTGCCGCCGAGCATCTGGCGGGCCATCCGGGCAACGGCCGACCCGGCCCGTTCGATGAGCACCTCGACCGGCTCGGGCGCGGCCGCATCGATGGCCGCCATCTCGTCGGGCGTCACGATCGGGATCACCGCGCCGCCCCGTCCACCCGCTCGGCGACTCGTTCACTCACAGCCCGAGACCCTACGGACCTGTGTCCCTTCACCACGCGACTTCTGGCACAGCGCGACTGCTGGGTCACCGCATCCGCAGTCGACGGCGGGTGGGGTGACCCGGAACGCGGGCGCACCTGTTTCAGTCGGCGACGACCATCGCCACGGCGACGGGGCCGTCGTGGGCCAGCGACAGGTGCCAGCGCACGACGCCACGGTCGATGGCCAGCTCCCGGGCCCTCCCGGTGATCACGAGGTAGGGCTGGCCCGACGGCTTCACCTCGACCCACGCCTCGTGGAAGCCGAACGCGCCGAGCCCGAGGCCGAGCGCCTTCATCACCGCCTCACGGGCGGCGAAGCGGGCCGCCAACGACGGCAACGGGTCGACCTTCGGTGCGACGTAGTCCAGCTCCACCGCGGTGAACAGCCGGGTCCGCATCGTCGGGGTCCGCGTCAGCGCCAGCCGGAACCGGTCGATGTCGACCACGTCGACGCCGACGCCGATCATGCCGCCGCCGGTCCGCGCCTGGTCGGCATCAGCGACGCCAGTGATCGGCGGCGTCGGAGATCGGCTCGATGAGCAGCTCGTCGACCGGCAGCTCGCCGAGCAGCCGCTCGTCGAAGTCGCCCTCGGTCTCCGTCACCCAGTCGACGAGCCGGTCGTAGCGCCGGTCGTAGCCGACGAGCACCGATCGCATCGTCGCCGCGTCGAGCCGCTCGTGGAACCGCACGTGCAGCAGCGTGATGCCGGTCGACGTGTTGGCCTTCACCTCGGGCACGAAGATCACGGTCCGGCCGTCGCGGCGACCGCGGGCGACGAGCACCTCGCGCTCGCTGGCCACCCGGCGCTTCGTCCCGACGAGCACGGGCGTCCGGTCCACGCGACTCGCCAGCTGGTTCGAGATGCCGCCCCGGTCGACGATCGAGATCGTGCGGCCGTCGATGCCGTAGCGGGTGAAGCCGGTGACCTCGACGACGGCCGGGTCGAGATCGGCGAGCACCTTGAGCGTGCGGTAGCTGAGCACGTCGCGGCCGGCGCCGGCGTCGAGCACGGCTTGCACGAGTGCGCGGTCCATGACGCCTTCGTCGCTGCGCGAGATGCCGACCGTCACCGTCTTGGCCTGGTGCTTGATGGCGTCGACCGGCCGGGTCAGCTCCTCGATCGCCCGGGTCAGAGCGGTCACCAGGTCGTCGACGAGCGCGGCCGGCGAACCGACCTTTCCCGAGCCGGCCTGGTACGCCTCGACCGGTTGGTCGGACTGCACGTCGCGCAGCAGCCCGGCCAGGCGAACGGCAGTGCTGGCCTCGAGGTGGCCGTCGTAGCGCTGATTGCGCAAGCCGTCCACGTACTGCTCGGCGCAGCGGTCGATGTCGGTGCGCACCCGGGCCAGCACGGCATCGGCCGAGCGCTCGGTGCCGACGGCGTGCTCGATGAGCTCCATCGCTTCCCGCAGCGGGCGGGCCGTGGCGTCGATGGCCAGCGCGGCCTCGTACCCGAAGACGTGGCCGGCCATCGCCGACAACATGAACCCGAGCGCCGGGTCGACCGACGGGACGGCGATCACCGCCGACGCCGGATACCGGGCGTCACCGTCGTCGGCGATCACGATCGGCGTGGCCTTGTGGGCCCGGAAGATGGCGATCTCCTTGCCGATGTCGTCGGCCGCGCTCCCGGCCAGCCCGGCCGCGCAGACCAGGATCAACGGCTCCGACGAGAGGTCGATGTGCTTCTTGTCCTCGACGACGTCGCAGGCGATCGACTTGTAGCAGAGCTCGCTGAGCTTGATCCGGACCTCCTCGGCGGCGACCTTGTTCGTGCCGCTGCCGACGACGGCCCAGTAGCGCTTCGTCGGGGCGAAGCGTCGCGCCGCCTCGGCGATGTGGTCGCGGCGTGACAGCACGACGCGCATCGCGTCCGGCATCGTCCGCAGCGACGTCAGGAGCTCGTGGCGGCGCTGCGGCGTCCCGGCGCCGGCAGCCTCGCTGATCGCACAGGCCAGGAGCACGCCGGCCGCGACCTGGGCGTAGAACGCCTTCGTCGACGCCACGCTCATCTCGACGTCGCGCCCGTCGGACGTGTACAGGACCCCGTCGGCCTTGTCGGTGAGGTCGCTGGAGCGCCGGTTGACGATGGCCAGGACGGCTGCGCCGCGGCTGCGCAACAGGTCCACGGTGCGGTTGGTGTCGGTCGTCGTGCCGCTCTGGCTGACGGCGACGGCCAGCGTGTCGCTCATGTCGCGGCGCAGTCCGAACCCTGACAGCTCCGTCGCCGTCACGGCATCGACGTCGAGCACGTCGGCGGCCAACCCGTCGAGTACGGCGGCCATCGACTGCCCGGCGACGGCGGCTGTGCCCTGGCCGATGACGCGGATCCGGGTGATCGTCCCGGCGGCCAGCCGGTCGGCGATCGCCGGTGGCAGCGCACGCGACCCGACGACGGCGTGCAGCAGGCCGGTGGTGCCGTCGCCGTCCGACACGATCTTGCCGCGCAGCGTCTTGGCCAGGCTGTCGGGCGACTCGATGATCTCCTTGAGGAGGAAGTGGGGGGCGTCGCCGCGGTCGATGTCGCGGGTCGTCACCTCGGCGACGGCGACGTCCGCCTCCGCCACGGGCTGATCGGAGCCGTCGTAGCCGCGCCGCACGATGCCCTCGACGGTCCCGGCGCCGGCCGGGTCGAGGACGACGATCTGACCGCCGTGCTCACCGTCGAGGCGGACGTAGCGGTCGGTCTCCTCGACGACGCCGTACGGCTCGCTGGCCACCAGGTAGCGATCCTCGGCGAGGCCGATGTACACGCCCTGCCCGCTGCCCTGGAGCGCGAAGCACAGCCGGCCGGGTTCGGCGGAGCTGGCGACGCCGATCGCGACCGAGCCCTCGAACGACGAGACCGTGCGGCGGAACGACTCGGCGAGGTCGGTCCCGGCGGCCTCGGCATGGCGGGCGACGAGGGCCGGGATGACCTTGGCGTCGGTCGTGATCGGACCGGCGAAGCGCAGGCCGTGCTGCACCCGGAGGTCGGCGTGGTTGTCGACGTCACCGTTGAGCACGCCGACGACGAACGGCGACTCGACCGATCCCCGCCGCTCGGCGGCGCTACGCGGCGAGGTCTCGTCTCCGTTCACCGGATGGGCGTTCGGCTCGGAGATGATGCCGACGCTGGCCCAGCGGGTGTGACCGAGGACCGTGACCGTGGCCCGCGTGCCCGCGAGCGCCAGGCGCAGGAGGTCGTCGGCGGCGATCGCGCCGCGCATCACGCGGGTGTTGTCACCCAGCTCGCCGATCTCGGCCGCTGCTTTGTAGACGATCGACAGCGCGGTGCCGGCGAATCGGGTCGCGCCGGTCTGGAACAGCGCGTCGTGGTCGCGCCGCGCGAGCAGGGCGCGCACCGCCGGGTCGTCGGCGTCGAGGTCGTGGCCGGTCACGAAGACGTGGATGCCGGCCGAGTCCCGGCCCCGAACCTCCATGCGGTCGATCGCCGACAGGGCCTGCTGGATCGACAGGTAGCCGCTGAGCGCGGCGACACCGGCGTCGCGCCCGGCGAGCTCGGCGACCGCGCGGGCGGTGCGCAACCGGTCCCGGCGGATCGCCCACAACACGTCGCGCAGCGCGATCGACTCGGCGCTGGCCCGTTCGAGCGCGTCGGGGTCGAGCGCGGCCTGGGCCAGGACGGCGTCGATCTCGGACGCGTACGCATCGAGCTGGTCGAGCCGGGCCGTGATCCCGGCGGCGAGCTCGTGGTGATCGACGAGCGCGAGCAGGCCGGGCAGGCCGCGCAGCAGGCGGTCGACCTCGGCGCTCGCTCGTGTCACGGCCGGCACGTCGCCCCGGGCGGCCAGCGCGGCATCGAGCCCGCCGACCAGCTCGGCGGCCGCGGGCGTCGGCCGGGTCGGGGGTCGACTGACGATGCCGACGATGCCGCACATGCCGAGACAGGCTACCGACGGCCCGCCGTGCGCTCCGGGCAGGGCCGCTCCCCCCGTTTTGGTCCGGATATTGGTCGCACGTGCCACCAATATCCGGACCAAGAACGTCAGACGCTGTTGCGGACGGCGGTGGCGATCAGCTCGGCGGCGTGGTCGGCTTGGGACTGGGTCGGCGCCTCGACCATCACCCGCACCAGCGGCTCCGTGCCGCTCGGGCGCACCAGGACCCGGCCGTGGGAGCCGAGACCGGCTTCGACCGCGGCGATCTCGCCGGCGAAGCGGTCGGCGGCGTCGGGCATCGGCGCCGGAACCGGCACGTTGACGAGGATCTGCGGAAGTCGCGTCATCGCCGCACCTGCCAGCTCGGCGAGTGGCCGGCCCGAGCGTCGCACGGCATCGCACAGGACGACGCCGGTCAGCAGACCGTCGCCGGTCGTCGCCAGGTCGGGGAAGATCACGTGCCCGCTCTGCTCACCGCCGAGTGCGTGACCGCCCGCGGCCAGGGCCTCGAGGACGTAGCGGTCGCCGACGGCCGTCACGACGACGTGGATGCCGGCATCCTCCATCGCCAAGCGGAAGCCGAGGTTCGTCATCACGGTGACGACGACGGTGGCGTCGCGCAACGCGCCCCTGGCGTGCATGTCGAGGGCGCAGATCGCCATCAGGTGATCGCCGTCGACGAACGCGCCGGTGTGATCGACGGCGAGCAACCGGTCGGCGTCGCCGTCGAGCGCGAGGCCGAGGTCGGCGCCCTCCCGCCGGACGGCCGCGCTCAGTGACGACAGGTCCGTCGCCCCACAGCCAGCGTTGATGTTGCGTCCGTCAGGGGAGGCGTGGATCACGACCACGTGGGCGCCGGTGGCGGTCAGCAGCGGCCCGGCGAGAGCACTGGCCGCGCCGTTGGCGGCGTCGACGACGACGCGCAGACCAGCCAGGCGGCGGCCGTCGAGCACGCCGAGCACGTGCTCTCGGTACTCGGGGCTGTCCTCGACGTCGACGAGCTGGGCAGGGTCACCGGACGGCGCCGGCAAGGCCACGACGTCGGCCTCGATGCGCTCCTCGACGTCGTCGGGGAGCTTCGTGCCGCCGCGCGCGAACAGCTTGATCCCGTTGTCGCGATAGGCGTTGTGCGACGCCGAGATCATCGCCCCGAGGCAGGTGCGGCGGGCCGCCTCGAACGCAACCACCGGCGTCGGTACGACACCCAGCCGATGGACGGCGACACCCTCACTGGCCAACCCGGCGACGAACGCCGACTCGAGCATCGCCGTCGACAGGCGGGTGTCACCACCCACGACGGCCTCGCTCCCTCCGAGCACGCGGGCGGCCGCCCGGCCGAGATCGAGCGCGAACGAGGCGGTGAGATCCGTGTTGGCGACGCCGCGGACGCCGTCGGTCCCGAACTTCACGGGGGCATCATGTCCGAACGCCAGCCGCCGTCGGCTGCATCGGCGCGCAGCTCGAGGTCAGCGCTTGGTGAACTGCGGCGCCTTGCGGGCCTTCTTGAGGCCGTACTTCTTGCTCTCCTTCTTGCGCGCGTCACGCGTGAGCAAGCCGGCCCGCTTGAGGGTCGTGCGCAGCTCCGGGTCGAGCTCGACGAGTGATCGGGCGAGCGCCATGCGCAGCGCTCCGGCCTGGCCGCTGACGCCCCCGCCGGTGATCGTTGCGTCGATGTCGAAGCGCTCGGTGGCCTCGGCGACCCGCAACGGCTCGCTGGCCTCCATGCGGTGGGCCGGGGTCGTGAAGTAGGTGTCGAACGGACGACCGTTCACCGTGAGGACGCCGGTGCCGGGGCGTAGCCGGGCACGGGCGATGGCCTCCTTGCGGCGGCCGGTCGTCTGGGTCAGCGGGATGGCCATGGGATCAGATGCCTCCGGGGGATCAGCGGGCCTTGGCCGCGGACAAGTCGAGCGGCTCGGGCGACTGGGCCGAGTGCGGGTGATCGGGGCCGGCGTAGACCTTCAGCTTCGTGAGCATCTGGCGGCCGAGCGGTCCCTTCGGGAGCATGCCCCTCACGGTGCGACGGACGGCGTCCTCGGGCTTGCGGGCGAGCAGCTCGCCGTAGCTGTCGGACTTGATGCCACCCGGGTAGCCGCTGTGGCGGTAGACCCGCTCACGATCGGCCTTGCCCGCGGTCAGGACGACCTTCTTGGCGTTGACGATCACGACGTGGTCGCCGGTGTCGAGGTGCGGAGCGAAGATCGGCTTGTGCTTGCCCCGCAGGATGCGGGCGATCTCGGTGCACATGCGGCCGAGCACGAGGCCGTCGGCGTTGACGACGTGCCACTCGTGCTGGATCTCGCTGGCTTTGGGGGAGTAGGTGCGCATGGTCGGAGAGCCTTCGGAAAAGGGAACCGGGAGATGATACCGGCGCGGCGCGTCCTGCTCCAACGGTGGGGGTGGAACACTCGCTGGATGAGCAGCGGAGATGTCATGCGGACGGTCACGGTCACCGGGTCGGCGAGCGCCACGGCGCGCCCCGATCGAGCCGCGCTGTCGCTCGGGGTGCAGTCTCGACGGCCGTCGGCGCGCAGCGCGATGGAGGTCGTCGACGAGCGGGCCGCGACCCTGGTCAGCGCCCTGCGCGACGCCGGCGCGCGTGACGAGGACCTGCGCACGAGCGGTCTCAACCTGTGGTTCGACCAGTCCGAGCGGTCCTACGTCGCTGCGTACTCCCTCGACGTCGCCGTTCCGGCCGACGACGTCGGGCGGTTCATCGACGCCGCAGCCGAGGTCGCCGGTGACGAGTTCACGCTGAACGGCGTGGCGTTCGCCGTCTCCGACCCCGCCGCCGTCGTCGCGCCACTGCGCGAGCTCGCCATCGCCGACGCCCGGGAGAAGGCCGACGTGTTGGCCGCGTCGGCCGCCTGCGCGGTCGGCACCGTCGTGTCGATCGTCGAGGGTGGCAGCGGCGGACCGGTCCCCGTGTTCAAGGGCGCGGCCCGGGCGATGATGGCGGCGCCGATCGAGGCCGGGAGCGCGGTGCTCGGCCTGCAGGTCACCGTGACCTACGAGCTCGAACCCCAGTAGCGCGCCGAGCGGCTCAGAACACCTCGTGGCCGCCGGGGCGGTCGTTGGTGATCGTCCCGAGGACGCCGAAGCCCTTCAGGCTGGGCTTGGCCCCGACGACGGCCTTGTTGATGAACGCGTTGCTGACGTCGCTCATCTTGTCGAAGATCGACCGCCCGAGGAACTCGTCCAACCGATCGGAGCGCCACGAGTCCAGTGGCACGACGGCGCCCGAGTACACCTGCACCTTCGACGGCAGCCGGCGCAGGATCGCCTGCGTCGTGTGCGTCGGCGGTTCGTGCCCGGTGTCGGCGATCTCGATGATCGAGTCCCGCGACATGTGCGCGGTCTCCCCGGAGTGCTTCAGACCCATCGACGCGCCCTGCTTGAACATGCTGTCGTCGCCGTAGACCTTGAACACCGGCGCGCCGTCGTCGCCCTGCACCTCGAGCCCGTTCTTGCACCAGTGGTCGTGCAGGAAGTTCGTCGCCTTCTGCAGGAACGAGCTGTTCATGAACTCGAGGTAGTCGTTGTAGGCGACACCGAGCGCCATGTCCTCCATGGCGCCGGGCTTCGAGGTGATCCGGTCCAGGCTGGCCCGACCGGACGGTACGTACTCGTCGCGGATGGTCAGCTTGTCGCTGTTCCCCAGCTCGTGCTGCTTCGTGAGGTCGCTGGCCTTGTACGACTCCTTGCGGACGATGCCGTCCTTGAACAGGTGGTCGAGCGCGGCCCAGACCTGTTGCTCGTTCAACCCGTGCTTCTTGCCGAGCTTGATGATCTCCTTGACGGTCTGGACGCGGGGGTTGCGGATGCGGAACTGCTCCACGCACAACGTCTGCCAGGCGTACATCAGCTTCTTGGCGTCCGGGTCGCTCAGCGACGACGGAGCCTGGAGGCCGAGCGCCTCGGCCTTGTCCTTCCAGTTCCCCTTGATGTTCTCGACGGTCTGGGGGTTGCGGCCGGTCTCGATCGCCTTGCCGCTCGACGTGTTTCGGGCGGCGCCGACACCCGCCTTGTTGTACTGACCGGGGTCGGTGAGGCCGGGCTGGTTGTACGCGATCTGCTGCAGCTTGCGCCAGTTCTTGTCGCGGTGGGCGTCCCACTTGCCCGGGTTCTTGTCGAGCCACTTCACGTACATCTGCATGATGCGGGTCTTGTTGATCAGGTGGCCGGCGGCATAGGAGTCCTGTAGGTAGTGGTCGCCGAAGCCGTTGTTGAGCAGTGCCTCGTTGCGCAGCTCCCAGGCCGCCTCGACCGTCCGCTCGGCGGCCTCGACGTCCTTGGCCCGCCGCTCGGGCTCGTCGGTGTAGTCGGCCTGCTGGATGTCCTGGATCCGCTGCGACGCCGACTCGGCCATCTTGTAGGCACGATCGGCCCAGCCCTTGGCCTTCTCGTGGTACCCCGCCCAGGCGTGCCAGCTCTCCGGCGCGAAGTGACAGGCGTTGCGGGCCAGGGTCGAGGCGTAGTCCGTCTTCGCATCACCCCCGACGGTCGGTTTGGCGAAGAACGTGGGCACGGCACCCATGAGTCGCAGCTCGTTCAGCACCCCACCCAGCTCGACGGCGTTGGAGGAGCCGCCGGAGCTCTTGAACGTGTCGCTGCGGATGCCGAGCTCGTCCTTGGCCTGATCTTCCTTGGTGATGATGTCGTCGCCGTACTCGTTGAGCTCGTCGCGCAGCCCGGTGACCTCGGCGTAGACCGTGATCAGCTCGCGCATCGTGCTCTGGCGCACCCCGCGGATGAGCTTCTCGACCCACACGGGGTCCATGGCCTTCATCTCCTCGACGCTGCCGAAGAAGTCGCCGAGCGTGTTGAGCTCGCCGTAGGTGACCATGAACGTCTTGCCCGAGTCGTTCGGCACGCCGACCAGCGTGACGTCCCACGTGGGGTCCTTCTGCTTCTGGTACGCCTCGATCTCGCCGAGCTTCGTGAACGACGTGACCATCGGCGGCTTGGACTGGAACTTCTTGAGCCGGCTGATCTCCTGCTGGATGACGTGCTGGACCTCGGCCTTGGTGACGTTGATCGCCGCCCCGTTCACCTGGTGGCCCACCGTCACGGGTTGGTCGCTGCCGGCGATGTCGTACGCCGCGCCGAGCTTGGACAACGAGTCCGGGTCGAGATCGCCGATCAACATGTGCTCCCACGAGCTGTGGCGACGCACCGCCCAGCCGGTGTCGGCGAGCGTGATGTCGTCGGCCACGGCACCGTGGTCGGTGGGGTGGTCGTGGCCGTGCACGCAGTCGAGCGTGTGGCGGTGGGCGGTCGCCGACCCCTGCTGCACGACGTGGGTCAGCTCGTGCGCCAGCAGGCGCTGACCTGCCGGCGACGACGGCTCGTAGCTGCCGGGGGCGAAGTGGATGCGCGATCCGACGGTGAAGGCGTCGGCCGAGATCTGGCGGGGCAGGGGGCTGCCGGCATGGATGCGGACCGCGCTGAAGTCGGCCCCGAACCCGCGCTCCATGCGTTCGCGGCTGGTCACGTCCAGCGGCACGCCGCCGCTCGCCGACTGGATCCGCGACGAGAGGTCGCTGCTGATCGCGCCACCGGCCATGCCGACCTCGGCCCCGCCTGCGTGGTCGTGGTCATGCCCGTGGCCGGCGTGTCGGGAGATGCGGCTCGGGCCGTCGAGCAGCGGGCTGTCGGCGGGCTCGGCGCGCTCGCTGTGGCGGAGGATCGCCATCACCTGGTCGGCGACGCGGTCGGCCTCCCGCTCGAGTGGGTCGTGGGCGGCGCCGACGGTCAGCTTGGCCTGCACCACCGGCCGGCGTCGACGGACCGGCTCCGGTCGCGCCGCAGCGTCCGGCTTCCGCTGCTCCCTCACGAGCTCGTACACGGGTGGAACCTCCCTCGTTCGCCCGTTCGAGAAGCTAGCCGATCGACACCCGGGCGTCTGTGCCCGTGAACACGCTGGCCAACAGGTCGTGCGGACCGGCCGTGACGGCGGGCGCCAGCCCGGCGGCCCGGGGCAGGACCTGCGTCGCCCAGAAGCGGGCGGTCACGACCTTCTGGGCCAGGAACCCGGCGTCGAACCCGCCACCGTCGCCGTCCGCCACCGCGGTGGCGGCAAGGGCGGAGCGGGCCAGCATCCAACCGCCGGTGACGATGCCCATCATCTCGAGGTACGGGCTGGCGCCGGCCAACGCGTTGTTCGCGTCGGCGGAGCCGTTGATGCCGAGCCACTGCGTCGTGGCGCGCACGGTCTCGAGGGCCGTCGTCAGCGCGTCACCGATCACGGCGAGGTCGCCACCGGACGCCGAGGCCTGCGCAGCCGTCGTCGCGATCTCGTCGAGGAACGACGCGATCGCCGCCCCGCCGCGGAGCCCGAGCTTGCGTCCGACGAGGTCCATCGCCTGGATGCCGTTGGTGCCCTCGTAGATCGGGGCGATGCGGATGTCGCGATAGTGCTGGGCGACTCCGGTCTCCTCGACGTAGCCCATGCCACCGTGGATCTGCACGGCCAAGGACGTGAGCATCACGCCGACGTCGGTGCCCCAACCCTTCGAGATCGGCGTGAGGATGTCGGCCAGCTCCTGGCGGGCCGCCCGCACGGCCTCGTCCGGATGGGCCTTGGCCAGGTCGATGCACTCAGCGTTGAGGTAGCAGATGGCCCGCAGCGCCTCGATGTGCGCCTTCATCGTCAGCAACATGCGCCGCACGTCGAGGTGGTCGATGATCGCCGACACTCCGCTCGCCCCCGGTGCCCGACCCTGGGTCCGCTCGGTCGCGTGGGCGACGGCCTGTTGGAACGCGCGCTCGCCGACGGCGAGGCCCTGCACGCCGACCGACAGCCGGGCGCTGTTCATCATCTTGAACATGTACCGCATGCCCTGGTTGGCCTCGCCGATGAGGAAGCCGACGGCGTCGTCGTAGGCCATCACGCACGTCGGGCTGGCGTTGATGCCCATCTTCTGCTCGATGGAGACGCAGGTCACGGTGTTGCGGTCGCCGAGCGCGCCGTCGTCGCCGACGAGGAACTTGGGCACGATGAAGCACGAGATGCCTCTCGTCCCGGGCGGCGCATCGGGCACGCGGGCGAGCACGAGGTGGATGATGTTGTCCGTGAGGTCGTGCTCGCCGTAGGTGATGAAGATCTTCTGACCGGTGATCCGCCATGTGCCGTCGTCGGCCGGCACGGCCCGTGTCGTCAGCGCCCCGACGTCCGAACCGGCCTGCGGCTCGGTCAGGTTCATGGTCCCGCTCCACTCCCCCGTCACCATCTTCGGCAGGTAGACCTCGCGCTGCTCCTCGCTGCCGTAGTGCAGGAGCATGTCGATGGCCCCCTGGGTGAGCAGCGGACACAGCGAGAACGCCATGTTCGCGGCCGTCATGATCTCCTGCATGGCCACACCGACGAGCCACGGGAAGCCGCCCCCGCCGAACTCGGGTGGGAACGGCACGGCCGGCCATCCGGCGCCGACGTAGCGCTGGTAGGCGGAGACGAAGCCGTCCGGTGTCGTCACCGACCCGTTCGCATGGCGCGTGCTGTGCTGGACGTCACCGATCCGGTCGAGCGGGGCGAACTGCTCGGCCAGGAACCGACCGGACTCGTCGAGGATCCCGTCGATCGTCTCGGGATCGGCGTGCTCGTAGCCCGGCAGCTCGGCCAGCGCAGCAACGTCGACGACGTGCCGGAGCACGAAGCGCATGTCGTCGAACGGAGGTACGTACTCGCTCATGGCCGCAACGCTACGGCGCGACGCCGGCCCGCTGCGCGAGGGTCACGCCGAGGGTGCGGGCGCCGGAACCGACAGCGGGTCGAAGGCGAACGGCAGCTCGAGGCGGTGACGGGCCATGGTCTCTCGATCGGCGAGCAGGTCGCGCGTCGCACCGTCGGCGACCAACCGACCGTCGTCGAGCACGACGGCCCGAGGGCACAGCTGCAGCGCGTACGGCAGGTCGTGGGTCACGAGGAGCGTCGTGACGGAGAGGGCGAGCACGATCTCGGCCAGTTCCCGTCGGGCTTGCGGGTCGAGGTTCGACGACGGCTCGTCGAGCACGACGAGGTCGGGCCGCATCGCCAGCACGGTCGCCAACGCGACCCGTCGGCGCTCGCCGAAGCTGAGGTGGTGCGGCGACCGGTCGGCGACGTGGGCCATGCCGACGGCGTGGAGCGCCTCCGCCGTGCGCTCGGACAGCTCGTCGCCGCGCAGGCCGAGGTTGGCCGGACCGAATCCGACGTCCTCGCGGACCGTCGGCATGAAGAGCTGGTCGTCGGGGTCCTGGAACACGATGCCGACCCGCCGGCGGATCTCCGGGAGGTTGGCCTTCTCGACGACGAGACCACCGACGTGGACGGTGCCGCGGGTCGCCACGTTGATCCCGTTGAGCGTCAGGACGAACGTCGTCTTCCCGGCGCCGTTCGGGCCGAGGATGGCGAGCCGCTCGCCCGCGCCCACCGTCAGGTCGATGCCCCGCAGCGCCTCGTGCCCGTCGGGGTACCGGAACGCGAGGTCCCGGATCTCGAGCGCGGCCGTCACCCTTGGATCACCCACGCCGACGCCGCGACGACGGCGGCGGCGAGCGGCCACAGGAGGCACGCGAACCACGCCGGCGTCGTCGAGCGGGAAGTCCGGACCGGCATCGTGCCCACGTAGCCGCGGGACGCCATGGCCAGGTAGACCCGCTCGCCGCGCTCGTACGAACGCACGAACAGGGCGCCGGCCGACGTGGCGACGGCGCGGGCATGCCCGCTCCAGCTCGCGCTCGCGCCGCGGGACTCGCGGGCGATGCGCATGCGTCGCAGTTCGTCACCGATCACGTCGCCGTAGCGGATCATGAACGCAGTGATCGCCACCAGTTGCCTGGGCACCCGCAGCCGCTCCAGGCCGTGGAGGATGTGCGGGATCGACGTGGTCGACGCCATCACGACGGTCGCGGCGACGCCGATGGTGCCTTTGACGACGATGTTCCAGGCCGCCCACAGCCCGGGCTCGGACAGGCTCAGCCCTCCGACGTCGACGCGGGGGTTGCGCCCGACGATCGGCAGCAGGACGGCGAAGAGGAGGAACGGCACCTCGATGACGAGGTGGCGGGCCAGGCCGAGCAACGGCACGCGACCGATCACAGCGGCGAGGACGACGAGTGCGGCCTGCACCCCGAACGCCCAGAACTGCTCCTTCGGCGTCGCCACGACGGCGAAGGAGAACAGGACGGTGGCCGCCAGCTTGCATTGGGGGGCGACGCGGTGGAGCGGCCCCTCCCCGTGCACGAGGAGGTGGCGGTGCGAGCCCCCCACGTCAGCCGTTCGACGTCGCGGTGGCGGGCTCGACTCGCCGACGTCGGACCAGCCAGACGACGCCGGCGCCGATTGCGAACGTCGCGGCGATCCCGATGACGCCGGCGACCGGCGTCGCCAGGAAGCGGTTGTCGACGCCGCTCAGGCCGTAGTCGGCGAGTGGGCTGTCGGCCAGGTGGTGGTCGAGCACGCCGGCGTCGATCCCCGTGTCGGCACCGACCTTCTCGAGCCCGTCGGGGTTGGGGTTGGCCCACGGCGCGATCAGCACGACCATGAGGACCGCGACGGCGACGCCGAGGAGCGTGAACGTCACGGTCGAGAGGCGCTTCGACACGGCCACGTCAGCTTGCTCCCGGGACGCCGACGGGCGCGCCGACGGCCGGTGTCGGAGATGGGGCGACGATGCCCCTCGCGCCGTACACGAGGTCGGGGCGCACGGCCATCACTGCGCCCACCGCGAGCGCCGTGATGATCCCCTCGCCGATGCCGATGAGGGTGTGCACGCCGGTCATCGCGCCGGCGACGGCGCCGAGGGACACGGCGTCGTTGCCGCCGACGGCGTACTCGACGGTGAACGCGACGGATGCCAGGACCGGCGCCGTGAACCCGGCGATGCCGGCCGCAAGGGTCACCGACCGCACCGTCGGACCGAGCAGGCGGCGGACGAGGACGAAGATCCCGTACCCGACGAACGCACCGACGAGCGCCATGTTGACGACGTTGAGGCCGAGCGCCGACAGCCCGCCGTCGGCGAACAGCAGGCCCTGCACCACGAGCACCACCGTGACGGCCAGGCCACCGGCGTACGGACCGACGAGCACCGCCGCGAGCACCCCACCGAGGAGGTGGCCGCTCGTGCCGTTGACGACCGGGAAGTTCAACATCTGGGCGGCGAACACGAATGCCGCGGCGAGGCCGACGATCGGGATGTCGCGGTCGTCCATCGTGCGGGACACCATGTGCAGGCAGAACGCGACACCGGCGATGGCGAGCACGCCGGCCACCAGCGACGTCGGACCGTCGATGAACCCGTCCGGGATGTGCATGCCGATCATCCGTGCTCCCTCCGTACGTCCGCCGGACCCTAATTGCGAACGGTTCGCACCTCAAGTTCGTCTGCGAACTGCTCGCAGATTGGCCGTGCCGCGAGAGCGCCCCGGCCCGCCGCGCCGGTCACGACCCGAGCCCTACGTCATCGGCGGCGGGTCGGCGTCCGCGCACTGCCTGCAGCGGCCGACGACCGCGAAGTGGGAGCCGTCGAGCAAGAAGTCGTAGTCCCGCTCGAGGCGCTTGCGGGCGCTGCCGAAGATCGAGCTGGGGACCGCCAGGTGCCGACCGCACACCTCGCACACGAGGTGACGGACATCGACGGCCGCCGCACTCTCGTAGACCGCCGGGCCGTGGGAGAGGTGGGTGTGGCGCACCGCGCCGATCTCCTCGAGCAACGCCAGCGTGCGGTAGACCGTCGCCACGTGGACGTCCGGGACCGCCGCAGCCAGGTCGTCGGCCGTGAAGGCGCCGCGCTGACGGCGTACGCCGTCGACCACGGCACGGCGGGTGCGCCCGATGCTGTGGCCGTTCTCGCGCAGCTGCCCGACGATGTCATCGAGCTCGATGAGCCGCCCGGGATGGGTTTGGCGGACCTTCGTCAATAGCCGACCTCCCACAGCACGAGCCCCACCGGCGGGGCGACCTGACCGGCCGCTTCGCGATCACGGGCGACGAGGATGCCCCGAACGTCCCCCGGCGAGACCTTGCCGAGGCCGACGTCGACGAGCGTCCCGACGATCGAGCGGACCATCTGGTGACAGAACGCGGTGGCCCGGATCTCGAAGCGCAGGTGGGCCGGATCGTCGAGCTCGCTCCAGCGGGCCCACAGGACCCTCCGCACGAGCGACGCCTCGGTCACCTCGCCTGCGGGGCCGGTGCGGGGTGCCGGCCGCCGGCAGAACGAGGCGAAGTCGTGCTCGCCGATCAGCGGGTCACAAGCTGCTCGCATCGCCCACAACGCCAGCGGATGGGGCACGAACCAGGCCCGTCCAGCGAGCAGCGGGTTGGGCGTCGGCGCGTTCCACACGTCGTAGCGGTAGTGCCGCCAGGTCGCCGAGAAGCGGGCGTCGAAGTCGGCGTCGACCCAGCGGGCGTCGCGTACGGCGACGGCCGGTGCGCACAGCTTGTTGAGCCGCCGGGTCAGGTCGTCGAGGTCGGTGTCGTCGGGCAGGTCGCCCGACACGACCTGGCCCCACGCGTGGACGCCGGCGTCGGTCCGCCCCGCGCCGGTGAGCTCGACCGGCTGGCGCACGACCGTGGCGATGGCGTCCCCGAGCGTCGCCATGACGGTCGGGACACCGTGGTTCCTGGCGAAGCCACGGAACGACGCGCCGTCGTAGGCCACTAATAGCCGGGCTCGTCGCACGATGCCAGGGTACGGTCCCGCGGATCGTACGGATCGCATCGTTCAACGTGCAGAACCTGTTCGATCGGGCCCGGGCGCTGTCCGCGGAGTCGTGGGCGACGGGCCGACCGGTCCTCGAGGCGTACGCACAGATCAACTCGCTGCTGCAGCGCGAGACGTACAGCGAACCGACAAAGGCCCGCATCCTCGAACTGCTCGAGCAGCTCGGACTGTTGCGCTCGGACCAGGCCCGCTTCGCCGTGCTGCGGGTGATCCGGGGCAAGCTGCTGCGGCGCCCCCGGGCCGGCGGGGCCGAGGTCGTCGCGTCCGGCCGCTCCGACTGGATCGGGTGGGTCGAGCTGACGACGGAGGACGCCGACGAGCTGGCGCTCCAGCACACGGCGATGGTCGTGCGCGACGTGGATGCCGACATCCTCGGGGTGGTGGAGGCCGAGGACCGCACGACGCTGCGCCGCTTCTCGGAGTCCCTCGTCGACGTCGACGGCGTGCCGTTCGAGCAGGTGATGCTGATCGACGGGAACGACGACCGCGGCATCGACGTCGGCATCCTGCTGCGGGGCACGCTCCCGCTCGAGCACATCCGCACCCACGTGTTCGACACCGATGCCTCCGGGGTGGTCTTCTCCCGCGATTGCTGCGAGTACCGCGTCCGGACGCCTGACGGACAGCTCCTCGCCGTGCTCGTCAACCACTTCAAGTCGAAGGGGTACAGCGAGCCCGGGGATCGACTGGGCAACGAGCGCCGCCGTCGCCAGGCGACGCGCGTCGCCGCGATCTACGCGGCGTGCCTCGACGAGGGCATCGAGCGGGTCGCCGTGATCGGTGACCTCAACGACACGCCGCTGAGCGGCGCGCTGGCGCCGCTGGTGGCCGACACCGATCTGCGCGACATCAGCAGCCACCCGGACTTCGACGGCGGACCACGCCAGGGCACGTTCCAGGGAGGCAGCGACAAGATCGACTACGTGCTGCTCTCCCCGGCGCTGTTCGAGCGAGCCACCGGCGGGGGCGTGCTCCGCAAGGGTGTCTGGCACGGCCCGCGCGTGAAGAACCCGTGGGAGATGTATCCCACGCTCACGGCCCAGGTCCACGCCGCCAGCGATCACGCCGCCATCTACGCCGACGTCGAGCTCTGAACCCACGAACACGCGAGCCGCGAACCGCGAACCCAGGTGTGCGGATCGACGC
>JBEVOM010000126.1:0-5624 GCA_040507575.1 Ilumatobacteraceae bacterium | reverse complement strand
ACCATGAGTGGCGGACGGGCCAGTGGGTCGGCGTGGGTACGGTGCGGGGGTGACCGACGACCGAATCTCCGCTACCCGCCGCATCGACGCTCCCGCCGCAGCCATCTTCGCGATCGTCAGCGACCCCGCTGGGCAGGTCGCGATCGACGGCTCCCACATGCTGGTGAGCGCGCCGGATGCCAGGCGCCTGGAGGCGGTCGGCGACTCGTTCGTGATGGACATGGACCGCGAGGCGCTCGGTGACCTCCCGCTCGGGACGTACTCGGTCCGGAACACGGTCACGCAGTTCACGCCTGATCGGCTCATCGAGTGGAACGTCGGCAGCATCGATCGCGGGCCGATCGGGCACGTCTACGGCTATGAGCTCGTCCCGCTCGACGACGGGGCGACCGAGGTGACGTCGTACTGCGACTGGAGCGCGATCTCCGACGCCGTCCGCGCTCGCGTGACGCGCTGGCCGATCGTGCCGAAGATGGCCTTGATCGGCACGCTCGAGAAGCTCGACCGCCTGGTCACCGACGGCTCGATCTGACGAGCTGGACGCGCGGATACGCCAGTCGGCCGCTGAGCCCGGTATTTTCGTGAGATGACCGTGACCGAGGCTCCTGCCACGACCGACGAGCAGCAGGTGTCCGACCTGCTCGACGACCTCCTGGAGGCGTTCCCACCGTCGTCGACCGATCCGCAGGTCTTCCTCGGCGAGCAGTTCGACCGCGGTCTGGCCTGGGTGCACTTCCCGGTCGGCCATGGCGGACTCGGGCTCAGTCCCAAGTTGCAGAACGTGGTCAGCGTACGGATCGCCGCCGCCGGCGGCCCGACGTGCGGCGCCCGCAACCCGATCGGCTACGGCATGACCGGACCGACTGTCGTCGTGTGGGGGAGCGAGGAGCAGAAGAAGCGCTACCTGCGCCCCCTGTTCACGTGCGAGGACATCTGGGCCCAGCTGTTCTCCGAGCCGGGCGCCGGCTCGGACTTCGCCGGGCTGTCGTCGAGCGGCGTCAAGGACGGCGACGAGTGGGTCGTCAACGGGCAGAAGGTCTGGACCACGCTCGCCCACCTGTCCCGGTGGGGGTTGCTGGTCGTGCGGACGGACGCGGAGGCGGTCAAGCACGCCGGGCTCACGGCGTTCGTCGTCGACATGCACGACCCGACCGTGGACATCCGCCCGCTGCGCCAGATGACGGGCGAGGCCGAGTTCAACGAGGTGTACTTCACCGATACGAGGATCCCCGACGCCGAGCGTCTCGGTGCACCCGGGGACGGTTGGCGGGTCTCGCTGACCACGCTGATGAACGAGCGGGTCTCGATCGGCGGCGCCATCCCGCAGCGCGGCACCGGTGTCATCGCCCACCTCGTGAAGGCTTGGTCGAGCCTGCCCGCGGAGCGCAAGGACGCAGCGACGCGCGACGAGGTGACGCAGCTGTGGATCCGGGCCGAGGTGCTCCGGCTGACCAACATCCGCGCCAACCAGAACCGCAAGATGGGCGATCCCGGCCCGGAGGGCTCGATCGGCAAGATGGCGTCCGCCGACCTGAACAAGGACGTGTACGAGAAGGCGTTGGACCTCCTCGGCGCCGAGGGGATGCTGTACGACAGCTTCGAGATGAGGCGCCCGGAGCTGGCCAACGCGTTCGACAGCATCCAGAAGTCGTTCCTGCGGAGTCGGGCCAACTCCATCGAGGGCGGTACGAGCGAGGTCATGAAGAACATCCTGGGTGAGCGGGTCCTCGGCCTGCCCGGCGACGTCCGCGTCGACCGTGACGTCCCGTGGAGCCAGGTCCCGCGCAACTGACGAGAACTTCTGGAACGTGGTCACTCCATGACCATGTTCGAGGCGCACGATGATCCCGATGGACGAGTCGAGGAGGACTGCTGTGCCGACACCAACCCCCCGTCACGAGTACCCGGCCGGCGTGCCGTGTTGGATCGATCTCGAGCCGGCTGACGTCGGCGCGGCGATCGACTTCTACGGCGCCGTGCTGGGCTGGACGTTCGAGGACCGCCTGCCACCCGACGCCCCAGGACGATACGCGATCGCGTCGGTCGACGGTCTGACTGTCGGCGCGGTCGGATCGGCGTCGGAGCGCGCCGACGGGGCCGCGACGTGGAACACGTACGTCTCGGTCACCGACGTGGAAGCCGTGGTGGCAGCGGCCGTTGCCGCCGGCGGCGACGTCGTCGCCGCCCCGGGCGCTGGTGCACCGCCAGGGCGTTCGGCGGTCGTCGCCGATCCGTCGGGTGCAGCGATCCGCCTGTGGCAGCCGGGCACGAACCCCGGGGCCGAGCTCGTCAACGCCAACGGGGCCTGGAACTGGAGCAACCTCCACACGCCTGATGGCGCGGTGGTCGCCGGGTTCTACGTCGACGTGTTCGGTTGGGAGCTCGAACGGCTGCCGCTCGGCGGTGTGTACGCCCAGATGTGGCGCCGTCCCGGCTACGGCGACTTCCTGGCCGAGATCGACCCAGGGATCGCCGAACGCCAGGACGGGGCGGGAGCGCCGCCCGGCTTCGCCGATGCCATCGCGTGGCTCGTCGAGGATCCGGGCCCGTCGCACTGGCAGGTCACGTTCACCGTCGACGACACGGACGAGGCGACCCGGCGGGTCACGAAGCGGGGCGGGGCCGTGCTGACCGAGCCGTACGACGAGGGACCGACGCGCCTCGCCGTCGTCGCCGACGACCAGGGCACCGTGTTCTCGCTCAACACGTTCTACCCGGAACGGCTGGCCGACTCCGGGCGGTGACGTCAACGGATCCGTGGGCGGTCCGTGCCGCAGGCGGGCCGTTCGTCCGGAACGTCGCCCGCGTGGTCAGCTGCGGGCATGGCGCGTCCTCTGGCCGTGGTCGACATCGACGGTGTCGTCGCCGATGTGCGCCACCGGCTGCACCACATCGGCGGACGGCACCGGCGATGGGACCGCTTCTTCGCAGCCGCGGCCGACGATCCGGCGCACCCCGAGGGCCTCGCCGTCGTGGCCCGTTTGGCCGAGGATCACGACCTCGTGTTCCTCACCGGGCGGCCCGAGCGGCTGCGCCAACTCACGGCCGACTGGCTCGACGCGCGCGGTCTCGGGGCGACGAGGATCGTGATGCGACCCGATGGCGACCGCCGGCCGGCCGTGCGGTTCAAGCTCGGCGCTCTCCACGAACTGGCGGCCGACCACACCATCGGGGTCGTCGTGGATGACGACCCCGACGTCGTCCACGCCGTGCGCCAGGAGGGGTGGCCGGTGTTCGCGGCGACCTGGGAACGGCGCTCGGCCGACGAGCACGAGGCCTTGGCCGACGCTCAGGAGTCGGCCGGCGAGACGTGACGACTACTCGACGAGCGGCGTGTCGCGCGGTCCGAAGGTGAACAGGTCGTCCAGCCAGGCGCCCGGCGCTGCGTCCCAGCCCATCGCCGCCACCTGCTCGGCCGAGCGACGTCCGAGACGGAGGCGGAACACCTCGAACGGTGTCGTGCTGACGCGGTGGGTCGGCCCGTCGACGGGCGGCGACGCCGCCGTGGTCGCCGAGATCGAACTCGACGTTGGCGGGGACGGCGAGGAACGACGCCAAGCGGTCGGCGGAGAGCCCCATGAGCGGCTCGTCGCGATGGGCGGGCTGGCCGATCGCCCGGCGGTCCGGTCAGGGCGCCCGACATCGCGTCCTCGGCGTTGCCGACGAGGTGCGAGACGGCAGCGGTCACGTCCCAGCCCCGACAGGCCGGCACGGGCTGCGACCACGCGGCGGGATCGCCGTCGAGCAGCAGGTCGCCGATGCGGCGGCGCAGTCAGCCGTACACGACGGCCAGGTCGAGCGGTTCGATCGGCGCTTCCATCGTGGTCCCCCTCTGCGTGTCGGTCGTGAGCGTCAACCCGGTGTCGTCAGGCTGGTCAGCACGTCGCTGGCGCTCAGGCGGCGGTCGTCGACGCGGCGTCGCGTCCCGAGCGAGCCGCCGAGCATCGCGGTCGCCGCCACGTCGATGGCCGTCTGCAGCTCGCGCAGGTTGCGGGGCGGGGGGAAGTACTCGTCCTCGGTCGTGACCTCGACGACGTCGACCCCCCGTGTCGGCGCGAGGCGGGCGATCATCTCGACGACGAGGTGGTTCGGCGCGGATGCGCCGGCGGTCACGCCGACGATGCGGGCGCCGGCAAGGTCGGCGTCGCTGATCTCGCCGGCGCCGTTGACCCGCATCACGCGTGGGCAGCCCGCTTCCCGGGCGAGCTTCTCGAGGGCGATCGTGTTCGACGAGTTCGCCGAACCGATGACCACGATCGTGTCGCAGCGCTCGGCCAGCTCCATCAGCGCAGCTTGGCGGTTGGTCGTGGCGAAGCACAGGTCGCTCCGCCCAGGCGACCACACGTCCGGGAAGCGCTCGCGAACGGCGACGGCCACGCCGCTCCAATCGCGGTGCGAGAGCGTCGTCTGGGCCAGCAGCGCGACCGGCTGGTCGTAGTCCGGCAGGGCGTCGACCTCGGCGACGCTCTCCACCCGGGTGATCGCCCCGGGCGCGACCGCCATCGTCCCGACGGCCTCCTCGTGGCCCTCGTGACCGACGTACACGATGCGGTAGCCCTTGCCGGCGCGCACCTTGACCTCGTGGTGGACCTTCGTGACGAGCGGGCACACGGAGTCGACGACGTAGCTCCCCCGGGCGCGGGCGGCGGTGACGACCTCGGGGGCCGAGCCGTGCGCCGAGAGCATGATCGGCGAGCCCGGCGGGACGTCGGCGATGTCGTCGACGAAGATCACGCCCTCGGCCTCGAAGCGCTCGACGATGAGGCGGTTGTGGACGATCTCGTGGTAGCAGTACACCGGCGGGTCGAACGCCCGGACCATCCACACGAGCGCCTTGATGGCCATCTCGACGCCGGCGCAGAAGCCTCTCGGCTCGGCCAGGAGCACCTCTTCGACTGCCACTGCCGCCACGCTAGCGATGGCGGTCGCCCGGTGGGTCGGGGCCTGCCGCCGGTTCGGGGCCGGGGGACCCCCGGTAGCGTGGAGCGGCCATGTCCGCACGTTCCACCCTCCCGCGGGTCGTCGCCGTCGCCGCCGGTTCACCGGCCGAGCAGGCCGGCCTGCGCGCCGGCGACGCGGTGCTGCGCGTCAACGGACGCGTGCCGCGTGACGTCATCGAGTGGCGGCTGTGGTCCGACGAGGCCGAGGTCGGCCTGGAGATCGCCCGCAGCGGCATCGAGCTCGAGCTCGACGTGCGCAAGGCGGCCGGAGCCCCGCTCGGCGCCGAGGTCTCGAGCGCCCTGTTCGACCGTGTCCGCACGTGCGACAACCACTGCGAGTTCTGCTTCATCTACCAGCTCCCGAAGGGGATGCGCCGGAGTCTGTACCTCAAGGACGACGACTACCGGCTGAGCTTCCTGTACGGCAACTTCACGACCCTGACCCGCTTCACGGAGGCCGATCTCGAGCGCGTCGTGACCGAGCGGTTGTCGCCACTCAACGTGAGCATCCACGCCACCGATCCGGAGATCCGCAGCCGGATGCTGCGCAACCCGCGGGGCGGGATGAGCCTGCGCTGGTTGCGGGCGTTGCTCGATCACGGGATCGAGGTCCGCGGTCAGATCGTCGTCTGTCCCGGCATCAACGACGGCACCGTGCTCGACGACACGATGGGCGGGATCCTC
>JBEVOM010000124.1:0-17826 GCA_040507575.1 Ilumatobacteraceae bacterium | reverse complement strand
CGAGCGCCCCCTCGTGGTCGTCGACCCGCTCGGCATCGTCGACGACGAGCAGGTGCGCGACGCCCGGCCGGGCGTCGCGCAGCACGGCGATCGCGGACGGGACGTCGACGACCTCGGGCCACGACGCCAACGGCGAGCGGCGGGTCGGCGCGATGACCACGACGGTGCCGGAGCGATGGGCGTCGCGCCAGGACGTGGCCAGCCGGGCCAGCGCCGAGCTGCGTCCGGCTCGGGCGGGGCCGGCGACGAGCACATGCTCCCCGTCGGGGACGACGAGGCGGGCCGGCGCGAGGGATTCGAAGTCGATGCCGACGACGAGCTCCAGCTCCCCGTCGGCGGCCACGGTCCCCGGCGGCAGATCCGATCCCACGACCTCGGCTGCGAGCACCCCGATCTCGGCCGGTCCGGCGGCCGGCGGCCCTGTCCCCGTTCCTGGGGAACGCGACGACCGGGCACCTGGCGGCCGTGTCCCCAACAACGCGACGGGCAGCGGCGCGATCTGCGCCTCCAGGCGGGTCGCGGCAACGACGAGTCGACCGGGGACGGCCGGCGGCACGCACGCCGCCGGCACACCGCACGCGGCGGCGTCCGTCGGATCGTCGAGGTGGAACACCCACCGCTGCGCGCAGGACGCCAGCATCGCCGCCGGCACGCCCGCCGGACGCTCGCTCGTCATGACCGTCGCGATGCCGACGCTCGAGCCTTCGGTGACGATGCGCATCAGCGAGTCGTACGCCCGGGTGTCGAGCGGCCCGTCGATCGCCGCCCGCAACGCCGGCAGCCCGTCGATGGCGAGGATGACGTCGGGATCCCGTCGACGACCGACACCGGCTCGCCGGCGGTCGACCTCGGCCTCGAGCCGGCGCAACATCCGGTCGAGCCGCTCGCGCTCGTGGGGGCGCACCACCCCGGCACAGTGCGGCGCTCGCGCCAACCGGTCGAGCTGCTCGTCGCCCCGGGCGTCGACGACGTACAGGTGGACGTCGTCGGGACTCCGGCCGGCGCCCGCAGCCACGACCACGGACGTCAGTGCGGTCGAGGTGCCGCTGCGCCGGGAGCCGACGAGGACGAGGTTGCCGTCGCTCGGCGCCCATCGCAGCTCGTCCCGGATCTGTGCGGCCGGCATGTCGACGAGGCCGACCGCACCGATGGCCAGCGTCTCCACGGCCGCCCGATCGAAGCGGGTCGGCAGCGCCGGCAGCCACGGCCGGTGCGGGGCGACGACGTCGCTCAGCGCGGCGGCCTGGCGGATCGAACGCACCAGCACGGTCAGCTCGCTCTCGCTGCCGGTGGCCGACTCGGCAGCGTCCACGCCGACGACGACCCGCAGGCCGTCCTCGGAGGTCGGGACCACGGCGCCGGTGCTGCGGGCCGACTGGAACACCACGTGCTCGTTGGGTCCGAGGCGGAGCATCGCCCGACCCGGTGTGCCACGAGGGAACCGCGCGGGACCGTCATCACCGACCACGTCGCGCCCGTCCGCGACATCCTGCAGCCGCAGCGCGATCCGCAGGTTGGTGTTCGCCCGGATGTCGTCGCTGACGACACCGGCTGGGCGCTGTGTCGCCAGGACGAGGTGGATGCCCAGGCTGCGGCCGCGCTGGGCGATGCCGACGAGCGCCGACAGGAAGTCGGGCAGCTCGGCGGCCAGCGCCGCGAACTCGTCGATCACGACCACGAGCCGCGGCATCGGCGCGCCGTCCTGGCCCGTCACCGCCATCCGGTACTCGGTCAGGTCGGCGGCGCCGGCCGCCCGGAGGATCCGCTCGCGACGGCGGATCTCGGCATCCAGGCTGACGAGCGCCCGCTCGGCGAGCCGGTCGTCGAGGTCGGTGACCACCCCGACCGTGTGGGGCAGCTCGGCGCAGGCGTCGAACGTGGAACCGCCCTTGTAGTCGACGAGCACGAACGTCAGGTGGTCCGGGCTGCAGCGGGCGGCCAGGGACACGACGAGCGTCCGCAGCAGCTCGCTCTTGCCCGATCCCGTCGTCCCGGCGATCAACGCATGTGGCCCATCCCGGGCGAGGTCGATCTCGACGACGCCGTCGGCCGTCAGGCCGAGTGCAGCCGCCGGGACCGGGTCGACACCAGCGGATCGCCACGCCGCGGCGATGGCGATCGCGTCGTCGATCGAGCCGACCCCGTGCCGGGCGCTCAACGCGCCCAGCGACACCGACGCGCTGAGCGCCGACGAGGCGCCCGCAGGGTCCTCGGGGTCATGGAGCCCGGCGAGCGCCCGGGCGGCGGCACATGCCGCTGCCGGTGCGAGACCGGCGGCGTGCACGGCCCCGCCACCGTTCGCGGCCGAGGTGTCGGGCCACCACCGGCCGAGACCGATCGAGCCGATGTCGAAGAGGCCGGCGCACACCGCGGGCGCGACGCCACCGTGCGGGACGGCGACCACGAGCGCGACGGATGGCGCGGTGCCGACGAACCGGCGCAACGAGCCGGTCCGCTGGGCGAGGAGGTCGGGCCGGTCGGTGACGACGACGACGTGACGGGCGTCGCCGTCGTCCAGCCGAGCGAGCACGCCGGCGACCTGGTCGGCGTCGTCGGCGGGGACGATGCGGGCCCGGTCACCCGATGCGGCGTGAGGCAGCCAGCGGCACCAGTCCCAGTCGGCGGGCTGGTCGGCGACCACGACGAGGCGCCAGTCGGCCGGACCGACCCACGTCGCCAGCTGGACGACGAGCGATCGGATCACGGCGGCCGCGGCCGGTCCGGCGACAGCGAGCGCGGCACCCGGTCCGAGGTCGGTCGGGACCGCGGCATCCTCGAAGTGCTCGGCCGCGGCGACGATGCCGGCGAGCTCGGCCGGCAGGTCGCCCCGCCGCCTCGAGCCGGCACCTGGACGGTCACCGTCGAGCGGACCGTCGAGCACGACCGTCCACTCGACGGAGCCCCATCCGAGCGTCACGCGGAACGCGTCGACATGGTCGGCCCGGCGGGTCCAGACATCGCCGCGCAACGTCGTCGCGGCGGTCGTCGCCTCGGCGAGGCTCGGGCTGATCGCGACGTGATGGCGCCAGCGCTCCTCGCGCTGGGCCCGGACTGCGGCGGCGAACGCGGCGACGTCGCGTTCGCGGGTCGCGCCGGCGCGGCGACCGTCGCGGAACGCCCCGACGCGACCGGCGAGGAACATGCCGAGCGAGGCGAGGACAGCCACCGCCCCGAACAGGAGGTACATCGGCGACCGCATCAGGACGGCGATGGCGATCGAGCCGACGAGCGAGACGCCCGTCGCGATCAGACCGACCGAGCTCGCCCGCAGCGGCGATCCGACGGCGTCCGGCACGCGGATCGGGAGCGGGTCCCAGCGAGAGAGCGGCCGGGTCGTGCGGCGCAGGGTCCGCCGCCACGGGTCACCCGGCGTGGGCGCGAGCACGGCGCCGCCCGGCGCCGGGCCGACCCGCCGACCGATCCGCAGACGGCTGGCGCCGATCACCAGGACGGCGCCGTCGGGGACGCCGGCCGGGGTCACCACAGGGTCGCCGGCGATGCGCGGCGCCACCCGCCCGGTCAGCTGGACGAACGTGACCGACCCCTCGGGATCGACGACGACGAGGCCGTGATGGGGCTCGAGCGCGCCATCGGCGATCACGACCGCCGCCGACGGCGCGCGCCCGACCACGTGGCGTCCGGGCGGGAGGTGGACGACGACGCCGGCCCCCGGTCCCGCCTCGCACACGATGCTGACGACGGGCTCCACCGCCGGTGCGGCGGGCGGTGGCGTCAGCGGGCAGCCGCCCCGATCAGCCGCCGGCCCACGCGTCGGCCCCGGCGTCGGCCCCGGTGTCGGCCGGCCCGTCTCGAGTCGACTGCCGTGGACGAGCCCGGCGACCGCCAACGTCTGGCCGCGACCGACGGGGCGGCCGTCGACCGCGAGGTCGGCCCCGCGGTCGACGCCGAGCGCCTCGGCGAGCTCCCCGAGCCGGTCGTCCGGTGATCGGGGGGCGACCGTCACCCGGTGCCCGCCCGGGTCCTCGATGTCGATCGTCGGGACGGGCCCAGCTGTCATGCCCCTCCTGGGGGTCATGACCAGGCGGAAAGGGAAAGCGAACGGCGCTCGACGGGGCTGACCTGGGGCTGTGAGGGGAGGGCGGCGCTCGGTGAGGCCGGCAGGCCCGCAGTGAGGCCTGTCGAGCGGGCCGGTGAGCGGCCGGCGACGACGGCGGTGAGGGACGCGGTGACGTTCGCGGTGAGGGCTCGTCGGCACGGTCGCCGTCATGAAGCCCGACCACTCCTCCCTCGTGTCAGCCCGCCTCGACCGTGAGTGGAGGACGATCAGCCACCGCACCCGGATCGTCGCCACCGTGCGGTCATGGGAGGTGACGGATGTCCCGTTCGACGACCTCGACGAGCTCCTGGCGCTCGCCGGGTACCGCGTGCCCCTGAGCACCGAGTCCAACGACGTGCTGCTCCGGATCGTCCAGCGCGCGGCGACCGACGACCTGGCGGCGCGCATCGTGCTCCAGCGGATCCTGCCCGGCCTGCTCTCCCAGGTCAGCCGGCGGCGGGCGTTCGGGGATCGGGACAGTGGTTTCGAGGAGTTGCTCGGCGCCGCGTGGTTGGCCATCCGGTCGGCTCGGATCGATCACCGGCCCGAGCAGGTGGCCGCCAACATCGTCCGTGACGCCGGCTACCGGGCCTTCGTGGCTCCGGCCCGGCGCAAGTCGGCGACCGAGGTCGCCGTCGACCCGCGGACGCTCGACGAGACGCCGTCGGTGGTGCGCGTCAGCGCGTGCGAGGAGCTGGCCGGGATCCTCGCCGATGCCCGAGCCGGTGGCTTCCCACCGACCGACCTCGACCTCGTGCGCCACCTCTTGCAGGTCGGGTCACCGGCCACCGTCGCCCGCGAGCGCAAGATCACCACCCGGACCGTCCGCAACCGGCGAGACCGCATCACCGCCCGACTGCGGCGCCACTGCGAGGCCGCGTAGCGTGACCGCGGTCAGCCCAGCGTCAGAACTTCGCCGGACGCTTCTCCAGGAACGCGGCGATCCCCTCCTGGGCGTCGGGCGTGGTGGCCGCGGCCGCCATGACCTGGACGGCGTGCTCGTACGCCGCTGTCTGATCGAGGTCGACCTGGGCGTAGAACGTGCGCTTGCCGAGCGCCTTGGACGATGTGGCACCGCGGGTGGCGCGACGCATCAGATCGTCCACCGCGCCGTCGAGCTCGGCGTCGGGGACGGCTCGGTTGATCAGCCCCCAGTCCGCAGCGGTCACGGCGTCGACCGCATCGCCGGTGAACGCCATCTCGAGCGCCCGCTTGCGACCGATGTTGCGGGCGACGGCGACGAGGGGGGTGTGGCAGAACAGGCCGCCCTTGCCGCCGGGGATGGCGAACCCCGCCGATTCGGCGGCGATCGCCAGGTCACACGTCGCGACGAGCTGGCAACCGGCTGCGGTCGCCAAGGCGTGCACTTTGGCGCACACCGGCTGCGGCATCGCCTGGACCGTCCCCATCATCGTCGTGCAGACGTCGAACACGTGGCGGGCCTCGTCGAAGGACGCGCCCGCCATGTCGCCGAAGTTGTGACCGGCCGAGAAGACCGGCCCGTTGGCGGCGAGCACGACCCCCTTGGCGTCGGTGACGGCGACCGCGGCGAACGCCGCCGTCAGCTCCTCCATCACGTCGACGGCGAGCGCGTTGCGCTTCTCCGGCCGGTCCAGCGTGACGGTCACGATGGGGCCGTCACGGCTGACGAGGAGGTGCTGGTATCGAACGTCGCCCATGGCGCCAGTGTCGCACGGCCCGCCGACGCCCGGTTCAGGGGCGGGCGTCGAGCTCGGCCACGAGCGCCTTGGCGGCGATCGTGCGGTAGCTCTCCTCGATCCAGTCCACGAGCAGGTCGACCGGGGCACCGTCGGTGTCGATCGGGACCGTGACCCAGCCGTGACGCCCGAGGCCGTACGCGGTCGGCACCGCGCCAGGCGTGGTGAGCGCGTGGTCGGCCGAGTGGGGCAGCTTGACCGAGATCTTCGCCGACTCCTCGGATCCGAGGAACACGAAGATCTTCTTGCCCACCTTGGCAACGGCGTCGTCCTCCCACGGCGTGTCGCGGAACGCGCCGGGCAGGCTCAGCGCGAACGCCTCCAGGGTCTGGCGGACGGAGGTCACGGATCCATCGTCCCACACGCCGCCGCCGGACGGGCCAGACGGGCCGGACGGGCCGGGCGGCACGGCCCTCTCACCTGCCCTTGGTCTGTCTCTTACGTACCAGCGTCACGATCGGCTGATGAAGCGCACGAGCCGGATCATGTGGGGAGGTGCCGCCGCGATCGGCGCCGGGCTCCTGGTCGTCGTCCCGTTGACCGTGTCGGCCCAGGACGGCGACGACTGGGTGGAGGCGACCCTCGACGGGCTCGTCACCGATGGCACGTTGACCCAGGACCAGGCCGACGCCGTCGAGAGCGCGCTCGACACGGCGCGACCCGATGGGGTGGACGGACCGCGCAACGGCCACGCCCGCGGCGGACCGTTCGGCGGTCCGTTCCGCGAGCCGATCGAGCTCGACTCGGCAGCGGGCGCGCTCGGCATCGAGCGCGACGAGCTGCTCGACGAGCTCCGTCACGGGACGACGATCGCCGAGCTCGCGACCCGCCAGCGCGTCGACGTGCGGACGGTGATCGACGCCATGGTCGCCGCGGTGAAGACCCGCCTCGACGACGCCGTGGCCGACGGGCGGCTGGACGCCACCGACGAGGCCGATCGCCTCGCCGACGTGACCGAGCGGATCACCACGTTCGTCGACGAGGGCCTGCCCGACCGGTGGGTCCACCACTGAGCGCCGGCGCCGGGTCGGCCCTGCGGGAGTCGGGTCAGAGCCACTCCTTGCGCTTGAACAGGGCGTACAGGCCACCCGAGAACGTCAGCGCGATCGCCGTCGACGCCAGGACGCCCCACGTCTCGCCCTCGCCGGGATACGGGACGTTCATCCCGTAGAAGCCGGTCACCAGCGTCGGGACGGCGATGATGGCCGCCCAGCTCGTCACCTTCTTCATGACCAGGTTCTGGCGGTAGTCGCGCAGCACGAGGTTGGCGTCGACGATGTGGTCGACCAGCTCACGTAGCGAGTCGACCTCGGTCGACGCCCTGGCCAGCTCGCCGGCCGCATCGCGGAGGTACGGCTCGGCGGCGTCGTCGTAGCGGTCGAGATCCTGGGAGACGGCCGTCTGCACGGCTTCGGCCAACGGACGGATGATCCGGTCGAACGCGTTCAGCGCCTTGCGCATCTCGAACCACACGCGGTGCTCGGTGGGCTCGATCGGCCGCTCGGCGAAGACGCGGTCGCCGGCGTCGTCGTAGTACTCCTCGAACTGGTCGATGGCCGCGAAGTACCCGTCGGAGACGACGGCGAGCAGCCCGTACAGGATGAAACCGACGGAGCGGCCACCCATCTGGCGCTTGCGGTCCCAGCGCTCGACGATGCGGTCCATCAGATCGCCACGCCCGCGGTGGACGGTCACGATCCAGCGGTCGCCGATGAACGTGTCGATCTCGGCGGTCACGAGCTCCGCCTTCTCGACGTCCAGGTCGATGGCGTGGCACACGAGGAAGACGTGGTGCTCGTAGTGGACGTACTTGTCGCGCTGATGGGGGTCGAGCGCGTCCTCGACCGAGAGGTGGTGCAGGCCGAGCTCCTCGGCGAGCCGCCGGAGCGCCGGCGGGTCGGGATCGTCCATGTCGATCCACACCAGTTCGCACCCGCCGGCCAGCACGTCCGACACCGCTTCGAGGTCGATGCCGGTCGAGACCTCCGCCGCGGCGTCCCGCTCGTAGACCCGCGTCGTGATCGCACCCATGTGATGGTGGAGGCTATTGGCGATGGACATCTCGATCGTGGTGGGTGACATCGTCGAGCAGGACGTCGATGCCGTGGTGAACGCCGCCAACAGCGGCCTGCTCGGCGGCGGCGGGGTCGACGGCGCGATCCTGCGCGCCGGCGGCGCGGCGCAGATGGCGGCGCGGCGCGAGCTGGTCGGGCGGCTCGGGACGCTGCCGACCGGCCGTGCTGCTGCCACCGACGCCGGTGCCATGCCGGCCCGGTGGGTGATCCACGTCGTCGGGCCGGTGCACACGCGCGACGAGGACCGCACCCACCTCCTGGAGTCGTGCTACCGGGAAGCACTGCGCGTCGCTGACGAGCTCGGCGCGCGTTCCGTGGCGTTCCCTGCGGTGTCGGCGGGCGTCTACGGCTGGCCGATCGCCGACGCCGCCGACGTGGCCGTTCGCACGGTGCGGTCGACGCCGACCGCCGTGGCCGACGTCCGCTTCGTGCTGTTCGACGACGAGGTCGGCGCTGAGTTCCGCCGGGCCCTCGACGCCTGACCGCCGGCCGGGTCACGATGGCGGCATGGATGCCGCTCCCCCCGAACGGATCGAACTGCCCGACGTCGGCGCAGTGCTGCGTCGCACGCAGCGCGACGACCTCGACGCGCTGCAGGCCGCCATCGAGGCGAGCCGCGACCACCTCCGCCCGTTCATGCCCTGGGCCGACCAGTCGCGACAGGACACGTCCGACTTCATCGACCTCTCGATCAAGGAGTGGGAGGATCACACCGGGTTCGGCTACCTCGTGGTCGACACCGACGACGACGAGCCGGTCCTCGGTGGTTGCAAGATCCACCTGCGGGTGGGGCCCGACGCCACCGAGATCGGCTACTGGCTGGCCGTCGGGGCGACCGGCCGGGGCATCGTCACCGCAACGGCCGCCGCGCTCGCGGTGGCATCGTTCGATCTGCCCGGCGTCGTCCGGGTCGAGATCCACTGCGACGAGGCCAACGTCCGCAGCGCCGCCGTCCCCCGCCGGCTCGGGTTCCGCCTCGAGCGCATCGAGGGCGACCACGTCTCGGCGCCGGGAGACGTCGGTCGGTTGATGATCTGGGTGATCGGGCGCTCGGAGGCGGGGGAACTGGGGTTCTCGTGACGCTTCCGTGGGTCGTTCGCGGACCAGGCGCGAGTTTCGGGTCCTGCGCCTGCCCTGAGATCTGGGCGCGCAGGGTCTCGATATCGGGACTGTGCGCGCCCAGATCGCCCGACGTGCCAGTTCGCATCACGGGCAGGTCGGGCATGACGGTCCACCTCGTGGTCGCGCCGTCCGAACCGGCGTCGGAGCGGCGGGTCGTAGCGTGGTCGACGTGGGTGCACCCGGGTCAGCGCTGATCTTCGAGCGGCGCAGCGGACACGAGCAGGTCACGTTCTGCCATGACGAGCGCAGCGGGCTGCGGGCGATCGTCGCCATCTGGTCGACCGCGCTCGGCCCGGCCCTCGGCGGCACCCGCTTCCGTGCCTATTCGTCGGAAGAGGCCGCGTTGCGCGACGTCCTCGACCTGTCGAGGGCGATGGCGTACAAGAACGCGCTTGCCGGCCTCGACCACGGCGGCGGCAAGGCCGTGATCATCGGCGACCCCGCGACCGACAAGTCGCCGGAACTGCTGCGGGCGTACGGACGCTTCGTGCAGGGCCTCGGCGGTCGGTACATCACGGCGTGCGACGTCGGGACGACCGTCGCCGACATGGACGTCGTCGCCGAGACGTGCAGCTACGTCACGGGGCGCAGCGAGTCGGCCGGTGGCGCCGGCGATTCCAGCGTGCTGACCGCATACGGCGTGTTCCAGGGGATGCTCGCCGCCGCCGGCCACCGCTGGGGCACCGAACGCCTGACCGGGCACCGGATCGGCGTCGCCGGAGTCGGCAAGGTCGGGCGGCAACTCGTCGGGTTGCTGCTCGACGCCGGCGCATCGGTGGTCATCACCGATGTCGACGGCGAGGCGCTGCGCCGCGTCGTCGACGCCTTCCCGGCGGTCGACGTCGTGGCCGACGCGGCCGCGCTGGTCCGGGCACCCCTCGACGTGTACGCCCCGTGCGCGCTCGGCGGCGCGCTCGACGACGAGGTCGTCGAGGTGCTCCGGGCAACGGTCGTGTGCGGAGGCGCCAACAACCAGCTGGCGCACGACGGCATCGACGACCGGCTGGCGGAGCGCGGGATCCTGTACTGCCCCGACTACCTGGTGAACGCCGGTGGCGTCATCCAGGTCGCCGACGAGCGTCACGGGTTCTCGTTCGTCAGGGCCAAGGCCAAGACGGCTGACATCCACGACGCGGTCCTGTCCGTGCTCGCCGCCGCCGAGGCCGATCGCATCACCCCGCTGGCGGCCGCCGACCGCATGGCCGAACAGCGCATGAACGCAGTGGCGCCCGACGACCGCATCTGGACCGGGCGCTGACCGGCGCCATCGACGCATCCCTGCGAGCGGTCCGGCGCGACACTGGCGGCGTGTACCGCGACGCCGACGTCAAGGTCGCACTGCTGGAGATCCGGCGGAGCTGCCTCGACCTCCCCGAGGTCACCGAGCGCCTGAGCCACGGATCGCCCACGTTCTTCGTCCGCGCGA
Organism: Ilumatobacteraceae bacterium; assembly: GCA_040507575.1. Taxonomy (GTDB): domain Bacteria; phylum Actinomycetota; class Acidimicrobiia; order Acidimicrobiales; family Ilumatobacteraceae; genus JALZMG01. The sequence continues at coordinate 7,428 of JBEVOM010000124.1, read as the reverse complement.
AGTCGTCGTTCGTGATGTTCCACGACGACCATCACGGCGACGGGCGTCTGGCCATCTGGTGCGCGGCGCCACCCGGGACCCAGGCCCAGCTCGTGGAGCAGGAGCCCGAGCGGTTCTTCCGACCGCCCTATGTCGGCGTCCGGGGGTGGCTCGGCGTGCGGCTCGACGTCGATCCCGACTGGGACGAGGTGACGGCGATCTGCAGTGACGCCTACCGTCAGGTTGCTCCGACGAAGCTCGTCGGCCAGCTCGATGCCCGCGCGACGCGGGCGTCGTCGCAGAACGGAGAGAGCTGATGTTCCGCCACGTCGTCATGATGCGCTGGACCCCCGAGACGACGACTGCCGACGTCAACGCCATCGCCGAGGGCCTGGGCGGTCTGCCGGCCGCGATCCCCGAGCTGCGCGACTACCGGTTCGGTCACGATGCCGGACTGAACGAGGGCAACTACGACTTCGTCGTCGTCGCCGACTTCGCGTCGGCGGACGACTACGTCGTGTACCGCGACCACCCGCTGCACCAAGCCGTCATCGCCGACCGGATCGCCGGCCACCTCGCGGCCCGCGCCGCGGTGCAGTGCGACCTGACCGTGTGACCCCGCCGGTTCCGGCGCGGGCGTCGGGCGCCGGTCTCACGGGGCGACGAGCCACCACGCCGCGTATGGCGGAAGGCGGAAGTCGCCGCGATCGTCGACTCGCGGCGACGAGCCGGTGAGGGCGTCGACGACGATCGCCGGCTCGAGGCCGACGTCGTAGAGCCGCCACGCCGGGAACGGGCGGTCCGTGTCGGTGACGTTGGCCACCACGAGCATCGCGCCGACCGGGTGTCGACGAACGACGGCCAGCACGCCGGGGTCGCTCGGATCGAGCGGCTCGGACGGCACCGATGCGTGGAGGTGCACGAGGCCCGACCGCACCCGGACACGGTGGGCGATCCCGTCGAACACCCGCTGCTCGACGCTCCCTGGACGGTCGCGTGCACGGGCTGCGGCCCACGACATGCGGGGGCGGTGCACCCAGCGGTTGTCGTCGGCGTGCTCGGGCTCGGTGGCCCACGACGGGTCGTTGCGCACGCCGAGCTCATCGCCCATCCAGAGCACGGGCACGCCGCCCCAGCCGATGGCCAGGGTCTGGGTGAGCAAGATGCGGCGGATCGCCAGGTCGAGCTCGTCACGATCGCCCGTCTCGAGGGCGGCATCGAGCCCGGCCAGGCTGGCCAGCATGCCGCTGATGCGGCGGTCGCCGGTCTGCTCGTTGTCCTGGAAGACCAGGCCGCGGGCGGGTGACTGCCAGAAGTCGCCGGAGTAGTAGTCGGACAGGAACCGCCGGTGAGCCGGCCCGGACAGGCCCACCGCAGCCGCGTCGCCGTCGTCGATGGCCCAGCCGATGTCGTCGTGGCAGCGGACGTACGTGATCCACGCCGTCGTCGACGGCACGGCGGTGATCGCCCGGAGCACGTGCACCGACAAGCGCACGTCGCGGGTGGCCAGCATCGACCAGATCTGCACCATCAGGCTGTTGTGGTACGCGAGGTCGCTGACCTTGCCGTGGTGTCGGCCTCGCCCCAGGTAGTGCACGACGTCCTGCGGCGCGACGATCGCCTCGGCCTTGAACGCCACCGCCGGGGCGGCAAGGCGCGTCACGGCCCGCAGCGCCTGCGTGATCGCGTGCACCTCGGGTTGGTTCTGGCTCGTCGTACCCAGCCGCTTCCAGATGAACGCGATCGCGTCGAGCCGCATCACCTCGACCCCGAGGTTGGCGAGGAACAACACGATGTCGGCGAACTCGCACAGGACGTCCGGGTTCGTCCAGTCGAGGTCCCACTGCCACCCGTTGAACGTCGTCCACACCCAGCCGCCGAGATCGTCGTCCCACGTGAAGCTGCCGGGCGCCAGGTCCGGGAACACCTCGGGCATCGTCGACTCGTAGGCGTCGGGCATGGTGCGATCGGGGAACACGATGAAGTACCGCCGGTACGTCGGGTCGCCGGCCCGGGCCGCCTGCGCCCACGCGTGCTCCCGGGCGACGTGGTTGAGCACCACGTCGAGGCACAAGCTGATCCCGTTGCTGCGCAACGTCCGGGCCAGCTCGCGGACGTCCTCGACGGTGCCGAGGTCGGCGCGCACCGATCGGTAGTCGGCCACCGCGTACCCGCCGTCGTTGGGTCCGGGCCGCGGCTGCAGGAGCGGCATCAGGTGGAGGTACGTCACGCCGAGGTCCACGAGGTACGACACGTGGTCGGCGACACCTCGCAGGTTCCCGCCGAACCGGTCGGCGTATGCCGCGTATCCGAGCATCCTGGGGTGTTGGAACCAGTCCGGTTCGAGCAGTCGCGCCTCGTCGAGGCGGCGCAGCTCGGGATCGCGGGCGGCGAAGGCGCGCGCCGCGATCGCGACGAGCCGGGTGGCCAGCGGGCCGACATCCGGACCTGCAAACGCGGCGCCCAACCCGTCGCGGAGATCGGGCCACCATCGGGTGAGGCGCATCGCGAACTGTTCGACGTCGCGGTCGCCGACGCCGTCCAGCTCGACCATGGCGGCCTCCAGCACACCGTTCGGCGGCGCGTGGGTGCCGCTGCGCATCAGCCCATCACCGTGCCGGACGTGGAAGCGGGATGGCGCAGGCGGGAGAACGAGCCGAGGTCGATCGACCGGCCGGTGAGCGGACCGGTGAAGTGGACCGGCTCGGCGTCGTGGTCGACACCGGCAGCGGCGGCGTCGACGAGCGCACGGATGAACTGTCCGGCCAGCGGGGCGTTCTTGAACTGGTTCCCGCTCGTGCCGCAGGCCATGAACCACCCGTCGAGGCTCGACCGGTCGTAGATCGGTACCCAGTCGTCGGAGGCGTCGTACAGCGCGGCCAACCCGACCGGCCGGGTCGGCACGCCGAACGCCGGCACCCGCCGGGCCAGTCGCAGCATCGCGCGCTCCCACCCGGCGACCGAGGGGTGCTCGTCGAACACGTCGGGATCAGCGATCCACTCCAGCTCGTCGCACGCCGGCTCGGTGCCGCCGACGATGAGCCGGCCGCCGCCGTTCGGACGGAAGTACTGGCCGAGATCGAGATCGGCGACGAACGGCGCGCCGTCGTCCAGCGTGAGGCCCGCCGGTGCCGGCACGGCGAACACCTCCTGGCGCAAGGCGCGGTGGCGGATCCGCATCTCTCCCGTCACGCCGGCCAGCTCGTTGAGCGCCCGGGAGTGCGGGCCACCGACGTTGACGACGACGTCGGCGGCGATCGGGGTCCCGTCGTCGAGCACGACACCGGTGACCCGGCCCGACGCTCGGCGGACCGCGGTGACCGCGGCGTTGAAGCGGAACCGCGCGCCGTGATGGCGGGCGGCATGGGCCAGGTTGCGAGCAGCCAGCATCGGGTCGTCGACGTACCCGCTGTCACCGTTGTAGAACGCGCTGATCCGACGGGTGGCGTCGTCGCCGAACGTCGGGTCGTCCACGGGTCTCGGCGGGAAGTAGCTGCCGGTGTCGAGGGCCGGGAACCGGGCGGCGAGCGCGTCGGCATCCAGCTGCTCGTACGGGATGCCGACGTCGTCCCAGGCCGCCAGCACGACCGAGCCGTCGTAGCCGGGCACGCGGTACACGAGGTTCCCGGCCGGGACGAAGCGGGCCATCCCCTCGGGGTCGGCGATGCCGAGGAACCCGCCCCAGTCGCGCCAGCACGCCGCCGACTCCCACGCCGTCAGGACGGCGTCGAGGGTGGAGTAGCTGAAGCGGATGATCGACGAGGACGCGCTGGTCGAACCGCACCCGGGGCCGGGACCCTTGTCGACGCACATGACGTCCCGGCCACCGCGGGCCAGCTCGAGGGCGACCGCGGCGCCGATCACGCCGGCGCCGATGACCACGGCATCAGCCCCGACAGCGCCGCGATCGGCGAGGCCGTCGGCGACCATGGGCGAGCTCATGTCGACGAGCATCACACGGGAGGGGGGTGCGGCGGCGCCACCCGCCTCGTCAACCGGCGTGGACGTTCGGCAGCGTGCGGGTCAGCGGACGTCCCACTCGAGGGGCAGCGATTCGAGGCTGTACACCCCGCCGCCGTGCTCCTCGAGGTCGGCCCCCTCGACGAGTCGGTAGTGCGGGATGCGGCGGTGCCACTCCTCGAGCGTCACGATCATCTCCTGGCGGGCGAGGTGCGAGCCGAGGCAGCGGTGTGGCCCGGCGCCGAAGCCGAGGTGACGAACGCCTTCACGGTCGAGATCGACCTCCTTGGCGCCGTCGTAGTGGCTCTCGTCGCGGCCGGCGAAACCGAGTGGGAACGCGACCATGTCGCCCGCCTTGACCGGGCAGCCGTGGAACTCGACGTCCTGCGTGGCCTTGCGGGCGGTCTGCACGATCGGGTACGTCCGCATCAGCTCCTCGACGGCCGCAGGGATGCTCGACGGGTCGTCGACGATGCGCTGGCGGTCGGCGTCGTGGGTGGCGAGGTGCAAGAAGATGTAGCTGAGGTTGGCGGCGACCGTGTCGAGACCGGCCATGAACAGCAGGAGCATGCACGACAGCAGGTCCTGGTCCTGGATCGGCTCGCCGTCGATCTTCCAGTCCAGGGCGAAGCTGACGATGTCGTTCTTCTGGTGGTCGGGGTTGGCCCGCTTGTCGTCGATCTGCTGCTGGAAGTACGCCATCACCTCGAGCATCGCCTGGTACGCGATCGTCTGATCGGGATCGCTCTCGGACGTGCCGTGGAGGATCTGCTCCTCCCAGCGCATGAAGTCGGCCAGGCCCTCGACCGGCAGCCCCATGATCTGCAGGAAGATGGTCGTCGGGAACACCTTGGAGTACCGGACGTAGAAGTCGGCGCCGCCGTCGGCGATGACGGCGTCGATCAACTCGTTGGCGAACGCCCGCTGCTGGTCCTCCATGCTGCGCACCCGACCCGGCGAGAAGTACGACGCCAGCACCTGGCGCCACTTCGTGTGCTCGGGCGGATCGAGCATGATCGGGATCCACTTGTACGGCGGATCAGGGTCGTCGGGCACGATCACCTGGTTGGAGAACAGCTCCGGGTGCTGCAGGCCCTCGAGGATGACGTCGTGGTCGGTGAACACCCAGTACCCCTGGGCGTCGTTGGTCCAGAAGAACGGCCGGGATCGGTCCTGGATGTCGTCCATCCGCTTCCAGTAGGCCAGCGGCTCCATGACCTGGCCCCGGAACTGGTAGTGCTCGACCGGGCATCCGTCCGGCACCCGGCGTTCCCCAATGGTGTCCGTCATTCGCAGGAGGACCTCCTCATGATGGCGCCGCGCCATGACCTGGCGCGTGCGCATCCCCGCCCACCAACGTACCGCAGCGACCCGACACCGCTGTCCCTCGGCCGGGCGAGACGCCGAACCATCGGGCGGCGCTGACCGTACCGGTATCAGGACGCCGGTCGACGGCTCCTGAACGGCACGGACGAGGGGGTCTGATGGGCGGGAACGGCGGGCGCGACGTGGTGGCGGCGGACGAGGCGGGCGCCGCCGCCCGTCCCGCACTGCCGCCCGGGCGCCACGTGTGGCTGGCCGGACGCGGGCGGACGTTCGTACGCGAGGTGGCCGGGCCACCTGGCGCGCCCGTCGTCATGCTCCTCCACGGCTGGACGGCGACCGCCGACCTCAACTGGTGGGCGTCGTTCGCGCCGCTCGCCGAGCGGTTCCGGGTGATCGCCGTCGATCACCGCGGTCACGGGCGCGGGTTGCGGACCACCGACCCGTTCCGTCTCGAGGACTGCGCCGACGACATCGCCGCCCTCGTCGGCGCCCTCGGGCTCGGGCGCGTCGTCCCGGTCGGCTACTCGATGGGTGGACCGATCGCCCAGCTGCTGTGGCGGCGACATCCCGAGCTCGTCGACGGCCTGGTGCTCTGCGCGACGAGCACGACGTTCACCGGGACGGTGCGCGAACGGGTGTTGTTCGGCGTCGCGGCCGGCACGGGCGCCGTCGCCGGGGCCGTGCCGTTGGGGCGGGCGGCCAACGCCGCGCTCGTGTCGTGGAACGGCTGGCGGCGCCGCCAGGGGCGGGCGTGGTGGGGGTTCGACGAGGTCGTGCGCCATGACTGGAACCAGATCATCGAGGCCGGGCGGGCCATCGGACGGTTCGATTCGCGTCACTGGGTCGGTGACATCGATGTGCCGACGGCCATCGTCGTGACCGACCAGGACGACGTCGTGCCCGTCCACCGCCAGCTCGACCTCGCCGATCGCTTGGCCGCGGCCGCGGTCTGGCACGTGCCGGGTGGGCACGCCGTGTGCACGCTCGCCCCCGAGCTCTTCGTCCCCGCGCTCGTCGCCGCGTGCTCGCAGGTGGCCCGCCGGGCCGACGTGGCGCTCGGGCGAGCCGCATGATCCCTCCGGCGGTGCGGCCGGTGCGATGTGGGAACCTGACCACATGGACCGTGCTGCCTCCCGAGTCGCCTTCCTCGGCCTCGGCGCGATGGGCGCCCCGATGGCCGGCCACCTCGCCACCGCAGGACATCACGTCACCGTCTACAACCGCACGCGCTCGAAGGCCGACCTCTGGGTCCGCCAGCACGGCAACGCGAGCGCCGACCGTCCGATCGACGCCGTCGACGGCGCCGCGTTCGTGATGACGTGCGTCGGCAACGACGACGACGTGCGGGCGGTCGTCCTCGGGCCGCAGGGCGCGCTATCGGGTATGGCCGCCGGCGCCACGCTCGTCGATCACACGACCACGTCGGCCGGGCTGGCCCGGGAGCTGGCCGCCGCCTGCCTCGTGCGGGGCGTGGCATTCGTCGACGCGCCCGTCTCCGGCGGCCAGGCGGGTGCGGAGGGCGGCCGGCTCACGGTGATGTGCGGATGCGACGACGCCGACGTGTTCGCCGCAGCCGCCGACGTGATCGGCGCGTATGCCTTCGCCTGCGCGCTGATGGGTCCGGCCGGCTCGGGTCAGCTGACGAAGATGGTCAACCAGATCTGCATCGGTGGACTCGTCCAGGCGCTCGCCGAGGCAGTCGACTTCGCCCGGCGCTCGGGCCTCGACACGGCCCAGGTGTTCGACGTCATCGGCAAGGGCGCGGCGCAGAGCTGGCAGATGGACAACCGGGCGGCCACGATGGCGGCCGCCGAGTTCGACTTCGGGTTCGCCGTGGAGTGGATGCGCAAGGACCTCGGGTTCTGCCTCGCCGAGGCCGACCGCATCGGCGCCCGGCTGCCCGTCACCGCCTTCGTCGACCAGCTGTACGCGCAGGTCGAGCAGCGCGGCGGTCGCCGGTGGGACACGAGCAGCCTCGTGCAGCTGCTGCAAGAACCCTGACGGTCCCCTGCTGAGGGCGTTTACGTCCGGATATCCGTCGGCGGGTTCTACTGGTCATCGCAACACCTTCGTGATGGAGGTGTGTGATGAGGGGTCGTCCGAGGTTGCCGGGAGAGGTGCGGCGCCGGTTCTGGATGGAGGTTCGGGCTGGTGTCGGTGTGC